>JAQBPP010000330.1 GCA_028287455.1 Bacilli bacterium
ATGATCATGTTGATGATCATGTTGATGATCATGTTGATGATCATGTTGGTGATTATTAGGAGTAATTACATTGACTTTTGTGGCTGTGATACCCTGCTTGATCACGCTTTGTACAGTAACTTCGAAATCGTTTACTGCCAAGCCGCTTAAATATTCTCTCCAAATTTCCTGAGATAGACCTAAATCCAGAAAGGCACCCAAAAACATGTCGCCACTCGCGCCTGCCGTACACTCAATTAAGGCTATTGACATTTCCTTTCCCCCAACTGATTAATCATACTTGCTAAATACCCTGCTCCAAACCCGTTATCAATGTTCACTACTGATACTCCAGGTGCACAAGTAGTCAACATCCCAAGCAGCGGTGCCAATCCTTGTAGTTGTGCCCCATAGCCCACGCTGGTCGGCACCCCGATTACCGGTATATTAACCAACCCAGCGATTACGCTTGTAAGCGCCCCTTCCATACCGGCAACCACCACAATCACTCGTGCTGCGTACAGTCGGTCCAACTGACGAAGCAAACGATGCAAGCCTGCAACTCCGACATCATAAAGCCTGTCGACGCGGTTTCCCATGAGTTCCGCTGTCAAGGCAGCCTCTTCTGCTACAGGGAGATCCGACGTGCCTGCAGCTGCAACTAATACAGCGCCTTCACGACGTTGTTCGCCGCGATAAATATAAACCGCACGTGAAACAGGATCATACTGTGCCTCGGGAATATCCGGGAGCAATAGCTCGTGCACCTTCGCTTCTGCTCTAGTGCCAAGGACATTGCAGTCACCGCGTTCTGCCAATTTTTTTAATATCGTTGCTGATTGCTCAGGAGTTTTGCCTGCGCAATAAACTACTTCCGAAAAGCCCTTACGTCTCACCCGATCGTGATCGATTGTGGCAAAACCTAATTCTTCTATTGAAGATTTCTGCAGATCGGCAAGTGCATCCTCCACTGAAAGCAAGCCGTCCTTGACCGAGTTCAAAATTGTTCGATAAGAAGACATCTTACACCTGGCCTCCAATCGACACTGGAAGCACCTCGTTCAAGCTTCCCGAACGATATCCCTGCAAGTCAAGACTTACAAACGTATAGCCAATCTCCTTCAATTTCAATACAATTGTTTCGGCAACTGCTACTACCTCAGCAAGCTGTGCAGGTGGTACCTCAATGCGGGCTTGCTTATCATGCTGGCGTACACGGACTTGCCGAAAACCCAACTGCATGAGGAAATCTTCGGCTTGGTCGATCATTGACAGCTTTTCCAAGGTGATCGATTCACCATAAGGAATACGGGAAGAAAGGCAGGCGAACGATGGCTTATCCCAGGTACGCAGCCCAAACTGTCGAGATAAATGACGAATTTCTGCTTTAGTCATACCCACTTCCAGCAATGGCGCTCGTACACCCCGGTCCCGAGCAGCCTGCAGCCCAGGCCGGTGTTCTCCTAAATCGTCTGCAATCGCCCCAAATACAACATGGTGATAACCCCGTTGAGCAGCCAGAGGCTGCAAGTGGGAAAATAACTCCTGTTTGCAAAAATAACAGCGGTTCGTCGGATTTTCGGCATAACCGGGAATCGCAAGTTCGCTGGTCTGAATGACTTCATGCTGCGCGCCGAGCTCAGACGCCAATTGAATGGTTTCTTCCCGTTCACGTACCGGATAAGTTTCGGAATCTGCGGTAATGGCCAGCACATTGTCGGGACCTAAAAATTCAAGCGCCGCCTTAAGCAAAAAGGTACTATCCACCCCTCCCGAAAATGCAACGACCACTTTTCCCAACGAACGCAACAATTCTCCAAGCGCTTCATATTTTTGAATGATCACTTGACCGACTCCTCCTTTAATCGCCATGTAGCTACCCGATCGATGTGGGAGATCCGAAAGGCGAAGCGTAATTTTTTAATTGACTCAAAACAGTATTCGCTTCCTCTTGGCTCATCTGTCCATAGCTGGAAGCCGCGTCTACAATTTTGGGGAACAAATGAATATCACCTGCACTGGCAAAGCCGGTCACACCCTCATGAGACAGAACAAAGGTAACGCAAGCCTCTATCACTTTCTGTTCATCAAACGGTTCATACCAGGTCGCATACTTACGTTGCTGGTTTACCTCCCACGGCCCTTTCGCAATCGCTTTAATGACACGCACCGCGACGTCTTGTCGTTTGGCTTCCGCAGCAAGCGCATCAAAATCTGCCCGATATTCATCAATTGAATATAAGAAAAAGTTTAGCGGCGTAAGGATGGTATCAAAGGGAAACCGTTTGAGCGCTTCCAAATGAGTAGCTGGCGCCTGATGGCCATGTCCGGTAATTCCAACTGCTTTTACAATACCTTCTTCTTTTGCTTCTAGTGCAGCTTCAAGCGAACCGCCTTTAGCTGTACATTTATCCAATTCTTCGATAGTACCCACACTATGCAATTGAAGTAAATCAACATAATCCACTTGTAGTCGTTCAAGCGAGCGATAAATCTCTGCCTTTGCTTGTTCTTTGGTGCGTTGGCCTGTTTTGGTCGCGAGGAAAATTTGCTGTCGAATTTTCGACATGACTGGACCCATGCGTAGCTCGGCATCTCCGTAACTTGCTGCTGTATCAAAATGGTTAACCCCTTGTTCAATCGCCAATTGAATGGATTGGTCCGCTTCTTCCTGTGTTACGTTCCCCAGCGATGCGGCGCCAAACATGATCACCGAACTTTGATGCTCTAGTCGACCTAAACGACGATATTTCATAATTTCTTCCTCCCATCTAAGGATCTAGTTATTCCTCACCAGTATTACCATTTTTATCCTAGAAATCAAACACCGTTTGTCCAGCGTTGTTCAATCCGAAAAATCTTCCAAGCCGCATAGGACAATGCCCAAGTGGCAACGAACAGAATCACTAAAAGATAACCCAGCGAACCAAAGTTCAAATCCTGCAACCATTTCCAAATACCCTGAGTAAGTCCTACCTGCGGAGTTAACACTTGAGCTAATTCGATAACACCAATCAGTAAAGCAGCTACTACTGCAAGGCCTGTAACAGTGAGGTTATAATAAATTTTTCGAACAGGAGTTGCAAACGCCCAGTCATAGGCTGTCGTCATAAATACCCCGTCGGCCGTGTCGAGCAAACTCATTCCTGCCGCAAATAAAATGGGGAGAGCAATAAGACCTGATAACGGAAGCGCACTCTTTCCAGCACCAGCTGAGATCGCAAGCAAAGCGACTTCACTCGCGGTATCAAATCCCAAACCAAATAGAAATCCAATCGGATATACATGCCAACTCCTGCTAATCATTTTCAAAAGTGGGCTGATAAATCTAGCAATTAATCCTCTAGTATGTAAAAGCTCCTCGAATTTGTTTTCATCATACTCACTCTTTCGCAACTGTAGGAACACTTTGTAAATACTAACGAGGATAAAGAGATTGAGCACACCAAGTAATACAAGAAAAGCCCCTGATACCAGAGTTCCGATAAAACTTCCTATCGTTTGTAATTGAGGTATATGCTTCTGTGCCCACTCTACAGAAAAAGCAGTAACTAAGGCCATTATGCACACTACAGTGGAGTGACCTAATGAGAAAAAAAATCCGACTCCTACCGGATTTCTATCCTCCTGCACGAGTTTACGTACCGTGTTATCAATTGCTGCAATATGATCGGCATCAAAAGCATGACGTAAACCCAGAGTGTAAGCCAGCATCCCCATCCCTACTAAAGTGGGGGAATTATGAGCATTCCCCAATAAAAGTATGAAACCTAGTACATGTAAAATTCCTACTGAGATCCCATAGACGGCCCAATTATATTTTCTGTTAAGGGCCCGATTAGACAATGGCAGTCCCCTCCCCTTAGGAATTTCTCGAAAAAGAAACACTTTTGATGACCTGATATCGGCAGATGCCGCCCTTGGAAAAAAACGAGTGTGTTTTTTCAAGGAACACATATCGTGACGTCAGCAAGAGGACAATTCCAATTAAATGAAGAAGGACATCCGCAGTCCCATACCCACTCCACTCTCGGTATCCTTTTAAATTCCGCATGTTCTACCCATTCATTGAAAAGCAGATGTTTTTGGCAGAAACCCTTCTTTATCAAAAATCCATTCATAGGGTTCGCTGATGATTTCAATAGCGGGATGCTGTCTGGCTTCCTCCACTAAAGAGTGCGAGATCTCGATTTCGCCCAAATGCAGCGTATCCTGGATGCGAATCAGTCTGCAGGTTTTGTAATCAAGAATGTTGCAGGTTTTTATGGCGGCTTGGATGGCCAGCAAATCGTTCTCCAATGTGGTTGCGATTTTTGTAGGAGCTGAAACTGTTGAAGTCAGCCCATTTATATAGGTTCCAGGTTTATCCATCTTGTCGACTAGGCGCTGTGTAGTATAATCAGCAGACCCCACTCCGTTGGCATTGCCATGCGACTGTTTGGTTAGATCCAGCACCGCAATTTTAGTTACATCTGCTCCGCCCGTTGCATACGGAGTCGGAAATCTCCCCGTAATATTAGGATCCATCCCGTCTCCGCTGATATTCTTTCCAATATAATCGACAACCAGCACATCGCTGGGGTCCAATAGAATTTTAGGCAACCTGGCCTTGGCAATCTCGAGCAACTCTTTTTCCCGTTCATTGATATGAGCAGCAGGAATGGCCTCGATGATGCATGTATCATCATAGGCGTTTTCTACAGCTGCAACTCCAAAGAGAATAGGCAGTTTATTCATCATCAAAGTGGCCATTTCAGGCACAAATTGGGCCATGTATTTAAATCCGAGTTGATGGCAGGCTTCAGCGCCCTTTTGCTTGCCCAGTCCAATCGAGATCATCTTCATAATCCCGCTTTCAATCTGACCCCGAAAAGCAGTGTGGGGTTTCACTCTATTAATGACGATAATAGCGTTTGCCTGATAGGCATAAGCATCGACATAAACAGGCAATCCGTTTGACATTTGGTCAATTTGCACCACATCCATCGAAGAGCGTATTTCGGCACCCATTGCATCTTCCGTTACGCCTAGATGATGCAATACTTCCCGCTGCCCTTCCCCTGTGGAGCCGCCATGACTGCCCATGCAGGGAACGATAAACGGCACTGCGCCGGCTTCCTTGACCGCATCCACCACCGTCTTGGCGAATAAATGAATGTTAGCAACGCCGCGGCTTCCAACACAAATCGCTACTTCCTGTCCTGGTTTGATTTGATCGACTGTACCGGGTTTCTTTAACTCATTTTTCAATTCGGCAACTGGATCTTCCAACTTGCTCGCATCATATTTCTGACGGACGCGCACCATTCTGGGAATTGGGATATCGTGCAGCGCCTTGCGAATCATCTCACTCATGTACTTCCCTCCAGCCTGTACGCGTATCTGATCATGGTTGAAGTATATCGCTTTTAGACTAAAATGTAACCGCTCGCAAAAAGGATGGAATCAAATTTTCTTTTTTCTTTAATTCCAAAATATTGTGTAGTATAGTGAGTTCCAGAGAATTCAGAAAGAAACATTGATCCTATTAAGGAGGCATGAGGATGAAGCCAGTGCATCTCGTAATGGGTACACCTAACTTATATATTCAAGCGCCAGACTTGTTAAGCCAGGCAGGCGAATGGATTCGCAAGTATGGCACTCATATTTTAATCATAACTGGAAACAAGTCTTGGCAGGCAGCTGGTGCAAAACTTGAGAGCAGTTTGCGTACTGCTGACATTGAGTACGATTTGCAAAAGTACAGGGGAGAATGTTCCTACGAAGAAGTAAACCGAATCAAAGCCATCATGAAACCGCAGACAGAATTGATTGTAGGCGTCGGCGGAGGCAAGGTGATTGATACTGCCAAAGCACTGGCAGAACAGGTTTCAAAACCGTTAGTGACCTGCCCAACGCTTTCGGCTACTTGTGCTGCTGTGACTCCACTTTCAATCATGTATACAGAAGATGGTGTATATGTCGATTTTCCGGTATTTAGGCGCAACTCTCTATTGACCCTAGTTGATACTGATGTGATGGCCCAAGCCCCGGTTGAATTTTTAATTGCAGGAATTGGCGATACACTGGCCAAATGGTACGAAGCGCTTGCTTCGTCTGATGGAAAACCGCACAATTTGCCCACCATTGCGGGTCTGCAAATGGCGAAACTCTGCTTTGATATTTTAATCGAAAACAGCGCCCAGGCTATCTCTGACATCCAAAACGGCAAATCAAGCGAAGCGCTTGAAAAAGTAATTGATGCGATCATTTTGATCAGTGGAACGGTAGGCGGTTTCGGAGAAGTAAATTGCCGTTCGGCAGCAGCGCATGCAGTCCACAATGGACTGAGTGTAATTCCCGAGATCCATCAGGCTCTGCACGGAGCAAAAGTCGCCTATGGCATTCTGGTGCAACTCGTGTTGGAAAATCGATCTGCTGCGGAGATCCAAGAATTGCTCGACTTTTACAAACAAGTAGGACTGCCTTGTAAGCTGTCACAATTGGGTATTGATTTCGCACTGTCTGATGAACAGCTTCGTGAAATTGCACGTGTTTCCTTGCTGCCGGAAAGCACTATGAATATGATGCCTTTTGCAATAACTGAACAGATGGTAGTTGACGCCATTCACAAAGTTGAACAGATGAACTTCTAAAGATAATTGCAACAAAAAATCCTCCTTAGACAGGAGGATTTTTTGTTGCGTGTGTGCCCGGCAGGGGCGTTGTCTGTAGGGGTGAAAGTCCCGAATGGTGAAGGAAGTCGGCGGCAAATCTCTGGCTTTTCATTGTAATAATTATGAACTAATTGTTTTGTTTGATCCCTTGCTGCTTCGCTTCTTCTATGGCTTGATCCGATAATTCCCCTGCTTGCTGAAAGGCCGTATTCAGATCAACTGCATCCGTTAAAGTCGGCGTCATCGCTTTAATCATCGCCCGCTGCACCATCTGATCAAATGTGGTGCCTTTGGGCATCGGGGCAAAGCTGTCATAAAATACAGCTTTAAAGTTCTTTCCGGTGACATCGGTACCCGTTGCGTAAGCTTTTCTCACCGTATCATTTTTCAGCGCCGTCACGTACCCAAGTTTCGAGTATTGAGTTTGGACTTCATCAGAAGTCAAGTATTCAATGATTTTTATGTCGTCATCTTTATTTTTGCTTCCTTGCGACACACAGAGATAAGCGGGATAAGGCTGGGATCCAACTCCCGGTTTTTCCTTTAATGTGGGCATCGAAACCATATCCCAATTAACGTCTTTAAACGATGGGGTATTAGTCCAAGTATCAGCGAAATACAGATACATGGCTGCCGTTCGATCTTTACCGAATGTATCCGTATTGGGGAATTGATTATTATGCGCCTTCAAATAACTTTGGTATCCATCCATTGCGGTAAAATTCAAAAAATACGTTTGAAAAATCTCTTTCCATTGCCCCCGCCAGGCATCCGTAGCAATCGAAGACTTTCCTGTCTGGGGATCCACATAAGGAACCGATAATTGATTGGAGTTAAATGGATGACCTAAATCCAATTGAGCTAAACCGACATATTGTGTACCGCTGTCCACACGGGTCATCTGTTTGACCAGTTCGGTTACTTGATCCCAAGTCATTCCATCTTTCGGATAGGATACTCCATATTTGTCAAAGAGGTCTTTGTTATAATATAAAACCATTGCGTTGGAAGTAAAGGGAACTCCGTAAAGTCCGCCAAATTCCTGTATTCCTTGAATAGCGGATTGGTCAAACCGGTTTAAATCCAACTTGTACTTTTTCACTAAATCGCTCATGTCGTACTGCAATCCGAGGGACAAAGCGAATCCAGGTGCCGAAAACGCGCCATAAGATTCCAACACCATATCGACAGCCTGCCCTTGAGCGATCAAATCTGATAAGGATGGTTTTCCATAAGTTTGGTAAAAGGTGAAATGATACTGTGGAAAATGTTTCGTCAGTAAATCTTGCAGTACTGGAGTATCGAAACCGACCAAGGAGATCTCTTTGGGTACCGAGTTGTCGGAAGCAACTGTACTGCTAGATGGAGTACCGCAAGCAGTTGCAAATAAGGTTGCAAGCGACAAATAACAAGCGATATGCAGATGCTTTCTCATCATCTTTATTAGCCTCCTATTCAGGATGAAACCTCAGGATTAGAAGAATGCGCTTTCTTGTTTGCTAAGTAAGTGGAACAATTCGGATGGCTTGCCCGCCCCTGGCAGGTAAATCCACCGTCAGAACTTCGTCTACAGCTACCTCGAGCTCGTCAATCCGAACCTTGGTCACTGTAGGTACGGAAGAATCATCCACATACACATAGGCCCGATACGATTTGTTTGAATCAAGAAAATCAAGCGGAATTTTGATGGTTCTCGCCAACCCTCCATTCATGCTGCCGATAAACCAGTTATCCCCGCTTCGACGCGCGACCGTCGCATATTGCCCAATTACAGCATGAATCACTCGTGTTTCACACCAAGATGTAACGATGTGATCGAAGAAATCCAGCTCTGGAACCTCCACGATTGAGGGCTTCTGACCTCCCGCTTTGCCCGTATTCGGTGAAATCCCCGGCCGGTCGTACCAATAAAGAAACTGCCACGGACTG
>JAQBPP010000343.1 GCA_028287455.1 Bacilli bacterium
ACCACATCATATTTTCCTTCCCAACTTTTAGGAAGTTTAAGGGTGAAATTGAATTTAGTGTTTGTATAAACTATAATGTCGGCATTTGGAGCAATGGTTGTTACATCAGATATTGAACTGCCACCTAACCGCGCTTGAACTGATTCCTTAAGTGCCAAAAACATGTTGTCGCCAGGATAACCATTTTTGTCCATCACCAGCCCTTTTTCAATGACCGATAACGCCTTCTCAAGTTCTCCTGCGTTTGCATAAGTATCAGCCAGCCCATAGGCAACCATTCGATTGGATGGCTCACCGTTTAGAAGCAGGCTTTCGTAGTAAGGGATTACAAGATCTTTGAAGAATTTAGGGAAATTTTCGTTAGGTGTTTTTGAGTATAACTTTTGTGATTGATCCCAACTATAAATTACAATAGTAAACAGTTGTCCTGTATCATGCACCCACGTAGCAATTTCCGCCTTATTATCACCGTTTAAATCGTCCATGTATATTTTATCTGCAATCGTTTTAAGCAAAGGCTTCACTTCTCCGTTTTCCATACCGAGCAATGTTACCGATCTGCCAGCCGATGCTCCGACTTGTGCTTCCACAAGAACAGTTTTAGTCCCATTACCTATTAAATCCTGAACCGTTAACTGACTTAATGAAATGCCGATGCCATCTTGCATATAAATCTGCTTTAGCTTGCCATTTTCCGACTGAGCCATTATTATCCCTAAACTTGACGGTGTACTGCCAGGATTTGACACATAGATCGCTGCCCACTCCGTATGTCCGTCATTATTTAGATCTGTTTTTAAAATCGATGGGATTGATTCTCCGGGGGTGTAAATTAATTTAGCGCCTGTGGGAAGTAAAGATTGAAGTTGGTCGATTGCAGACTGATCAGAAACCGGATTGGTTTGATTGCTAGCATCAGAGCTTCTGGGCGCGGTGATAGCGTCTGTTGGTGATACGATTCTGCCACACCCAACCGAAAGTGTACCCATTAGCAACAATGTCAGGCATGTTATAAGAATTTGCTTATAATTTCTATACATCGTCATCCCTCCGGATATTCGGAACTTTACTTAATTTCATCTTAACCCGGCGATTGGATTATAAAGTTAACAGGAGTTTACGACAGGTTACAGAAAAGTTAACAAGCTTGGATAAGCCGAATTGTAACAGTTGTACCCTTCTCCAGTTCAGAGGATATATCAAATGTTCCATTATGATGCTCTACGATCTGATTGCAGATACTTAATCCAAGCCCGCTGCCTGCAGCCGCATTCGTCCCTCGGTAGAAAGGTTCTGTCACATGCGGCAGAATGTCATGGGGAATACCTGGACCATTATCGCCTACGGTAACTACTCCATATTCTTCCTCTGATAACACGGCAACAGAAATTTCGGAACCCGAGTTAGAGAATTTTAAACTGTTATCCAGCAAATTTAGGATCACTTGTTTTAATCGATCATAATCCCCCTCAACCCATACATCCTTATCACTGTGCAGTTTGATTTTCATAATCTGACGTTCGGCTCTTGGCTGCATCAAATCCACACAGTTCCATACCATTTCAGAAAGATTGACTCGATTAAATCGGATTACCCACTGCCCCGCCTCAAGACGATTGAAATCCAGCAGCTCGTCCACAAGATTTGATAGTCGATCTGTTTCTTGCTCAATAATGCGCAACCCATCGCGCCAAATTTGTTCTTCATCCTTATTTGTATAGCCCAATGTCACGACAAAACCCTTAATACTTGTCAAAGGTGTCCGAAGTTCATGTGAAATCGAATGTATGAACTCCTTTTTGATTTGATCCAGTCGATTCAGTTCTTGCAGCGCGACGTTAAAGGCATTCGCTAGCTGACCAACCTCGTCCTTCGTGGTTGCATCAAAGAAGACGTCCCGGTACCCGCTTGCCAATTTGTTCGCCTTTTCGCTCATCTTTCGCAAAGGCAAAACAACGGTCCTTGCCAATAACAGACTCACTGCTAAAGTGATCGCCATCGCGAGAACAATGAACAATACTACACCAATCGAAATTGTAGAAATGGTTTCATTCATTGGAAGCAGGCTTGTAACAAAACGCAGCACACCAATTAAATGGTGATTCGAGAATAAGGGCATGCTGATTGAAAGCACCGGTTCACCATTGGGAAACGTCATTTGGGTTACGGTTTCCTTTTGTGATTGCAAAGATCTTTGAATATCAATTGGAAGAGTAGAAATTGGGGTCAGGATCACATTGTTGGAATCACCGATTAGTTGTCCTTGGTCATTAAAAATTTGGACACGTGCCTTTGTTTCAGTTCCAAATTGGGTCGCTAAATTCCCCAAATGACTTAATACATTTGGTTGATTTGCCTGGTAATTTTGGAAAAAGGAACTGTCTTGTTCGGCTTGGACTCGCACCATCGCGGTTATGTTATTGAGGTAAAAAGTCTTCAATGTAAAAATCAGGGTTGCACCAACCAATGCACCAAGAAGTGCAATTAGTAAACCATAAGTAAGAATAATTCGTTTGCG
>JAQBPP010000387.1 GCA_028287455.1 Bacilli bacterium
TAACCGTGACAACTGCAATAGCTTTTAGTTTGTACAAGTGCAATTTTCTTTATAAAATGTTTTTATAGAACAGGTAAAGGGGATTTTCCCTTCCGGAGCGAATTTAGGAAGAAGGGATACAATTGAATCCTGATGAAGTTCATATGCCGCTTTTACATGCACTGGAGTCGCACATCCAAAGACGGCCGTTATCCTTGCATGTCCCTGGGCACAAAGCCGGAGTTGGTCTTTCCTCCTCGTTAGGCGTATGGCTTGGACATGCGGCCAAGCTGGATTTAACGGAGCTGCCGGGCCTCGATGATTTGCATCATCCGGCCGGTGCGATACTGGAAGCGCAGAGGCTCGCTGCTCAGGCGTTTGGGGCTGAGCGAACGTATTTTTTAGTCAATGGTTCAACGTGCGGCAACTATGCGATGATCTCAGCCGTTTGTCGGCCTGGCGATCTGCTGCTCGTAGCGCGCGATTGTCATGTATCTGTTTTAAGAGGATTGCAATTGTCAGGTGTCGTGCCTATTTATTTAGTTCCTGAGGTGGATGCGCGCGGAGCTACAATCGGTATTTCGCCTGCCGCCGCTGCAAGGGCGGTGGACAGGTATCCGCAGGCGAAGGGCATTTTGATTACCAGTCCCAGTTATCAAGGCGCATGCAGCCGTTTGCAAGAGATCGCCGCGATCGCTCATTCTGCAGGCATGCTGCTGCTGGTTGATGAAGCACATGGCGCTCACTTCCGGTTTCACCCGAATTTGCCGCAGACTGCCATGGAAGCAGGGGCTGATCTCGCGGTTCAGAGCACGCACAAAACACTCGGATCATTAACCCAAAGCGCCATGCTGCACGCGCAAGGAAGCCGATTTTCTTATCAGCGCTTGGAAGCAATGCTGAGGAAGTTCCAATCCACAAGTCCATCCTACCTGCTGATGGCGTCCCTCGATGCAGCGCGCGCTTACATGCAAGCCGAAGGTGAAGCGCGTCTGGGTGCGGTGATCGGATGGTTGGCATCCGCCAGCCGAGAGTTGTCGGCGCTTAAGGGTGTGCGAGTCGTGTCAGGAGCGGGTTCTGACCCTGCCCAGCGCGACCCGCTGCGCTGGTGGATCGATTGCAGCAGGCTCGTGACTGGTTTTGCAGCGGCCGAGTGGCTGAATCGGCAAATGAACCTGGTAGCCGAGTATGCAGATCTGAATGGTTTTTTACTGATTTGGAGTTATGCCGATTCGAGGCGGACGATTGAACGTACAACCGCCGCGTTGCTGGGACTGGGCCAGTTTTTCAAGCAGGCGCCAACTGGCGAACCTGTGGATGAGCAGAAAATGAGCGGCTGGCTTGATCGTTTTGATTCTTGTATCCTTCCCAGTGTGGTTTATACACCAACCGAAGCGGAAAACAAGGACACCTGCCCGGTTTCGGTAGATAGTTTGGACGGCAAGGTAGCGGGCGAAGCAATTGTGCCTTATCCGCCAGGAATCCCCTATGTGCTGCCTGGAGAACGGTGGACAGTGCAAATGCGCGATGCGGTGCGTGCCTATGTTCAGGCGGGCGGCATCTTGCAAGGAGCCTACAGCCCCCTTTTTACGCACACATTAATCATTCAAGACGATGAGAATACGAACCCAATTTCAATAGATGGCGGGAATTAAGGATGCAGGAGAAGACTGACATGCGTAGAACAGGTATCTTTATCACATTTGAAGGGCCGGATGGAGCGGGGAAAACCACACAAATCCGGCTGCTTGCAGAGAAGATCTCTGCAAGCGGGAAATCCTGCATGCTTACTCGAGAACCTGGCGGTACAGCGATATCAGATCGAATTCGCGCTTTATTGCTGGATTCATCGTGTGAGGAAATGGCGCCATCCACAGAAGCGCTGCTCTATGCTGCCTCTCGTGCACAACATGTGCATGAAAAAATCAGACCTGCTTTGGACGCTGGCAGTATTGTTTTATGTGACCGATACATTGATGCGAGTATCGCTTATCAGGCTGCAGGGCTTGGATTACCGGTGGAATGGGTACGCAGATGGAGCATTGAAGCAACCGGTGGACTTTGGCCGGACCGCACCTACCTGATTGATGTGGATTTTGAAATAGGGCAGGAGCGTATTGCGGGGCGCGGGGCTGCCGGGTTAGACCGGATTGAACAGCGCTCAAGAGCGTATCACCAGCAGGTGCGCGAGACTTTTTTACAGATTGCTAAAGAAAATCCAGAGCGTGTATGTTTAATTAACGGGATGCAGTCCATGGAGGACATTGCGTTTCAAATCTGGGACGATTGGTGTTTCTATTATCTTAAAAGGGGATGACTCAATGAAACTGGTAATTGCTGTGGTTCAGGACAAGGATTCAACGAAACTGCTGGATCGTTTAGTGAAAGCGAAAATTCGCGCGACTAAGCTTGCAAGTTCAGGTGGATTTCTCCGCGCCGGCAACACCACGTTTTTAATCGGTATTCCTGAAGAGCAAGTAGACGAAGTTTTGGAAATCATCGGCCAAAGCTGCCGTGCGCGGGAACAATTGGTCACCCCGATGTCTCCTGTGGGTACTCAAATGGAAAATTACATTTCTTACCCGGTGTCGGTGCAGGTTGGAGGGGCAACTGTATTTGTGGTGGACGTGGATAAGTTTGCACAGTTTTAGCCGGCCGCCTGCGACAGCCGAGGAGGTATCGCAATGAAAATAGGAGATTCGTCTCGCACTTATGTTGACCTTTTAGGCACTCGTGAGGATAAAGCGGCTGGAACTCAGCAACCTCAGTTTCAGGAAATGATTGCAGCGAGCAGTGCAAAATTGCAAAAAAATCAATTGGACGGGTTGCTCAAATCAATCGATCAATTAGGAGGTCAGCTTGCGAAACAGTGCAACTGGCAGGCTTTGATGGCATATAAGGATCAAATTAAACAGTTTTTGCAGACCGCACTGCGTGACGGCTATCGAACCGAGGAACGCACCGGACGCGACAGGCGCGGCCGTACTCGCTTATATAAAATTGTCGCTCAGATTGACGATCTTTTGGCCGAACTCACGCAAATGGTGCTTGCTGAAGAGAAGGAACATTTGGTTCTTTTGGAGAAAATCGGCGACCTGCGCGGGCTCTTGCTTAATTTATATTGGTAGTGGATATGAGGTGGGACAATGAACTGGCCGCGTCAGGGAATGCATACACGTTTGTTAGACCAAAGCTACCGCGCTGGTTTGTCTCACGCGTACTTGTTTGTAGGGCCTGAAGGCTCAGGCAAATATGACACCGCCCGTTTTTTCATCCAAAAAATTTTCTGCCTGGATCATCAGGACAGCAATCGTCCTTGCGGGGAGTGCTCTGCCTGCCGCAAGATTGAGAGCGGCAACCACCCTGACCTGCAAGTGATTGCACCGGATGGACAAACGATTAAAATTGCTCAAATTCGCGCATTGCAAAGCGCCTTTTCCCTAAAAGCGGTGGAGGCCGCGCGCAAAGTTTATCTCATCCAATCTGCAGATCTGATGACTCCTGAAGCAGCTAATGCGATGTTGAAATTCCTGGAGGAGCCTGCTTATCCTTGTGTGGCGATTTTGATGGCGAGTCACCCTGCGAAACTGCTCCCGACGATTGTGTCGCGCTGTCAAGTCATTCCATTCCCGGCGCAAAATGAGACAGAGCGCATCGACTATTTTCAGCAAAAAGGTGTTCCAATTGCACAGGCCAAGCTGCTTGCCAGAGTGATGGGCGATCATGAGGAGCAGCTTGCCATCGGTGAAACCGCTCGATTTGCAGAGGTGTTGGAACTGGTGGTACAATTAACGACAGAATTTGTTTCGAAACAAAAGCAGCCGATGCAGCTGATTCATGATAAAATAATTAAAATAGGCTGGTCGCTTGACCTGGTCTTGTTGTTTCTGGATTGTCTGGGATACTGGTTCCGGGATCTGATGTATTTATCGTCAGGGTTAGAGTCGGAACTGATCTATTCCGCTTATCGTGAACAATTAGTTCTTCAACTGAAGTCATTGTCTACTGAACAACTGTTGAAAGGTTCAGATGTGATTTTAAATACCAAAAGGTATTTGCAACTACACGGGAATTTACAAATGGCCTTGGAGGCTATGGTATTGCAAATGCAGGGGGAGTTTAGAGTATGTTCTCAGTAGTCGGCATTCGATTTAAAAAGGCCGGCAAAATCTTCTACTTCGATCCAGCTGATCACTTGATCAATAAAGGTGATTTCGCAATTGTCGATACGGCGCGCGGAATTGAATACGGCCAAGTAGTGATTGGCAAGAAGGAAGTTACCGAGCAAGATGTAGTTTTGCCGTTGAAAAAGGTCATTCGTGTTGCGGATGAGAAGGATGTCGAGCAGGTCCAAACCAATAAGGATCTCTCTCAGACCGCGATGCAAATCTGTCAGGATAAAATTGTCGAACATAAGTTGGATATGAATTTGGTCGACGTTGAATACACTTTCGACCGCAATAAAGTAATTTTCTACTTTACGGCAGATGGACGAGTCGACTTCCGTGAGTTGGTTAAAGATCTCGCCGCTGTATTTCGCACGAGGATCGAACTGCGGCAGATTGGTGTGCGTGATGAAGCGAAACTCTTGGGTGGCATCGGTCCTTGCGGACGGATTCTGTGCTGTACCTCTTGGCTAGGAGATTTCGATCCAGTGTCGATCCGGATGGCCAAAGATCAAAACTTGTCGTTGAATCCGGCGAAGATTTCAGGGTTGTGTGGACGGTTAATGTGCTGTTTGAAATTCGAATCCGATTCCTATGAAACCGATACAGTTGAATATAGCAACATGTAGAAAGGGGCGGGTACCGAATGGATCGCGGGGAGGTATTTGCTCAGGTTGCTGAGTTGGAAGACAGATTGGGAACGTTTTACCGAGACTTAGGCGCCTTGAAGCAGCAGATCGTCGAATTGCTCGAGATCAGCCAAAAGCTGTCTGTGGAAAACCAACATCTGCGCGAACGAATTGATGCGCTCGAGCACCCCTCCCCACACGGGAGTGACGTACCAGTAGGCGGTCACGAGAATTTAACCCGCATTTACCAGGAAGGGTTCCATGTGTGCAACTTACACTATGGCTCCTTGCGCACAGAAGGAGATTGTTTGTTTTGTTTGTCTTTTCTGAATCGATAACGATAGGCCTGTAAGTAACCACCTTGATTCTTGAGGTGGTTATTCTTGCTAATGGGGGCAGTCATGATGACAGATGCGGGTTCACTCTGCTTGCCGGCAGATGATCGCTTTTCATTAAAGGATGGCGAGCGGGTTGATTTTGTCGGGGAACACCAGAGATTCGGCATTATCCAGAGTGATGAAGTGTTCTCTTTTTCCTTGGATGCGCTTTTTTTGGGCCAATTTGCAACTGTCCACAGCAGTGACCGGGTAATTGATCTTGGCACCGGAAATGGCATATTGCCGCTGCTGCTGCTAAACCGTGCCTATCAACCAAAACAAGTTATTGGCGTCGAAATTCAACCGCGTTTAGCGGATATGGCGACCAGGTCGGTGCTGGGAAATGGCCTGCAGAAGAAGATTGAAATCGTCCGCTTGGACCTGAAAAACGCAGTCTGGCAGTTTGGAGCAGAGCAGTTTGATCTGGTGGTTTCCAATCCGCCCTACCGCCCGCAGGCTGCCGGTGATGCCAGCCAGAACGAACATAAGCGAATTGCTAAACATGAAATTTACTGTACCCTGGAAGAGGTAATCGGTACGGCAGCCAGGTTGGTCAAGACAGGCGGCAAAGTCGCATTTGTCCATCGAGCAGATCGCTTGGTGGATGTGTTGTTTCAGATGCGCATTAACAAAGTGGAGCCGAAACGGTTGAGACTCGTGCACCCTTACATTGATCGAGAGCCTTCGCTGGTGCTTGTGGAAGGCATCAAAAATGGCGGTCCTGAGCTGCGCATTTTGCCTCCGCTCATCGTTCATGAGCAAGAGGGAACTTATACGGCAGAGATAAAGGAGTTGTATGCTAGGTCATGACCCTTACCCGCACGTTTAGTTTTCAGGAGCAGAGTTCCGCAGGCATTCTGTATTTAATCAGCACCCCAATTGGCAATCTGGGTGACTTGAGCAGCAGGGCCATCGAAATCTTATCCGGCGTCTACATGATTGCGGCGGAAGACACGCGCCACACCTGGAAGCTGTTGAACCATTTTTCAATCGAAGGGCCGCAAGTGATTTCCTATCATGAACATAATAAGCATCTAGCCAAAGAGACCATTTTGCAGGCTTTGAAAGATGGACATGATATAGCCTGTGTAACAGACGCAGGAACACCCGGCATTTCCGATCCTGGGCAAGAGCTGGTGGCGGAAGCGCGGCTGCTTGGTTTACCCGTTAGTACAGTGCCTGGGCCGTCAGCCGCCATCGCCGCTCTTACGATCTCAGGGCTTTCGACGGTGCAATTCTCTTTTGTGGGGTTTCTTCCCAGGCAGAAGAAGAATCGTCGTGCGGAACTGGAAAAATGGAAATCACGTGCGGAGACGTTAATTTTTTACGAAGCTCCTCACCGCGTGAAAGAAACACTGAGGGAAATGGTGCAAGTGTTGGGTGAGGACCGTAAGATTGCCGCCGCAAGGGAATTGACCAAGCGGTACGAAGAGGTCATCACAGGAACCGTAATGGAATTGCTGACAGCGCTGGAAGACGGGGAAATCAGGGGCGAATGGGTATTAATCGTGGAAGGGGCTGCTCAGAATACGAGTGAAAAACAGATCCAGCCGGAAGGACATCTCCCGGTGGAAGAACGGGTGAAAAAGTTGATGGAAACTGGACTAGTGAAGAAAGACGCAGTGAAACAGGTGGCTAAGGAACGCGGATTAAGCCGCAATGAGGTGTATCAAACCGTGTTAGACCTGGACGGAGCTGGAAAATGAGCTGTCTGGCTCCGTCATTGATCCGATTTAGCGGCCCGACATCTCCGCCACGCAGCTAGCACAAATGTTTTTGCCTTTAAAATGAATCGTTTCTTCTGCCTGTCCGCAGAAAATGCAAGCGGGCTCATATTTTCGCAGGATAATTCGATCTGACTCTGTATAAATTTCCAAGGCGTCTTTTTCCCCAATCCCTAATGTTCTTCGCAATTCAATCGGGATGACGACCCGTCCCAATTCATCGACTTTGCGTACAATTCCAGTTGATTTCATTCCATACCCTCCCAAATAAATGATGTTCAACTTAGGCTTCTATCACGATATCAAGAATTCCAGTAAATGTATATTGAAAAAATTGTCTGTTTTTCCATTAAAAGGCAGTTCAGGGTGGCTCAGTTGTAAAAAGAAGAAGAGTTGGATACAATTGGAGTGGCAATGAGGCTAAATTGACAGGATTGCAACCTAGTGAGATAACGTCTCTCGTCCCAGTAAACGGAAGAGGACTTTTTTTAACTTATAACAAAGTGTAACTTTTTCAGAAGGGAGTTTTACTCGTTGAATTCAACTCACACGGATCACTTCGAACCAAACGATCCGCACACATTTTATATCACCACTCCCATCTATTACCCGAACGATAAGCTGCATATTGGGCACTCGTATACCACGGTAGCCTGTGATGCAATGGCACGTTACAAACGGCTGCAGGGTTTTGATGTCCGATATGTGACCGGTACAGATGAACACGGTCAGAAGATTGAACGCAAGGCACAAGAAGCAGGCAAAACGCCGCAGGAATTTGTGGACGAAATGGTGCAGGGAATTCAGCAGCTGTGGGCACGC
>JAQBPP010000388.1 GCA_028287455.1 Bacilli bacterium
TGTGGATTGCCATGTCCATGGATTAAGGGTCCATACGCAGCGAGATAGTCAATGTATCGATTTCCATCCAAATCCCAGAGATATGCGCCGGCACCTTTTGCCATAAATACGGGTGTACCGCCTCCGACAGCTTTAAAAGAACGGGACGGCGAGTTGACTCCTCCTACAATCGTGTCCAGCGCTTGCTGGTAGGCGCGCTCTGAGTTTTGGTTCTTCATTAACTGGTTCCTCCTGGGTTAGTAATTTACTTCATACGATCGCGTCTGCATTGAAAATATGCAGCTTCCCCATCGAAACTTAACAGATCACCAGAGTCTGAAGTGCGGATTGAAAAGAAATCGCGCCTCTCTTGTGAGGCCTGCAGCAGTTTTGTTGCCAGCCGGGCTTGTTCCTCTGCAGGAAGCCCCGCACGCTCACACCAGTCCTGAAACTGGAACGTTTTCGGGAAGCTGACGATTGTCTCGATGCGGTAACCTGTCTTTTCTAACAGGTTGACCCATTCGGACTTTTTCCAGACTCGCACATGGCTGGGGTCACGCTGTTTCTCTACTTCATTATAGAAGTGATCGAATTGATCGACTTCAGGGGCGACATTATCAATCAGCAGCAGCTTGCTGCCGGGCTTCAGGACCCGGAACGCTTCTGAAGCAAAGCAAGGTATATCTGAGAAATGATGTGCGGCAATACGGCAGGTGACGAGGTCAAATGAAGCGTCTTTAAAAGGGAGCCGCTCTGCTGCACCAGCGGTGAAATCAACATTTAAGTGGCCGTTTGCTCGGATAAAGTGGGCAGCGGCCGCCAGCATTTCTTCCGTTAAATCATAGGCGGTGACACGACGGACCAGCGGAGCTAACGCGTTCGCCACATGCCCGCCACCCGTTGCGATGTCCAGCACTTCCATCTGCGGGCCTGCGTTTGAGGATGAGACAAGCCACGACAAATCTGCCCCTTTGGCATGCAAAGGGCTGTTGACATAGTTGTTGGCGTTTTTGGCGAATTGCTGCTGCGCCTGCTCATGAATTCTATCATTCATTTGGAGGGCTCCCTTCAGGTCAAGTCTGAACTTCATAAATTTACGGTAAAGTTTCAGCTTACAGATGGTATATAGCGTATAATGTAACTTGATATAAGTTTACCTTACTTTCTTTAAGCTAGAAACATTTCGTAGCTCAGGAGGGACTAGATATGTTTTCTAATATCGGGATTACTGGATTACTTATTCTGATTGTACTCGCTTTGATTATATTTGGTCCGAGTAAACTTCCGGAACTCGGCCGGGCGGTTGGCAAAACGGTTAAGGAATTCAAAGACTCAACGCGAGAAATCTTTTCTGATGACAAAAAGGATGACCATCGCAAAGAATAGGTGATTGGCTTGGATTTGAAGTTGTTGCGCACGTTTGTGGTGGCAGCCCGGCTGTCTAATTTTCATCAGACTGCCGACAGGCTGTTTTTAGCACAGCCTACGGTTACGCAGCATATCCATAGTTTGGAAGAACAGTTAGGTGTATCGCTGTTTGAACGAGTGAAAAAAAGAGTCCGCCTGACCAAAGAAGGCGAGCGGTTTCTACCGCATGCATTAAGCATTATCGAAGCTTATGACGCGGGTCTGCAGGATCTGACCTCCTGGCGCCAAGGTTATCAGAAGCAGCTGCGTGTGGATGCTTCTCCGATTGTGGCGCGCACACTGCTGCCGCGGGTGTTATCTCGCTTCACAAGCACTTACCGGGATATCGCGGTTGGTGTTGAAATCCAAAGCAGTGCCGATATTGCGGATTTGGTGGCCAGCGGCACAACGCAAGTGGGACTCGGCCGGATTCCGGCCAACTCAGCAGATGTTCTTACGTACCTTCTGTACGAGGACCCTGTTTTGTTTGTCGCGCCGCATGATGGAGGCGATATCGAAACGGCCCCGCCCGATTGGGTCGAATTGCTGCAAACCCACTTGCTGCTTACGCACAGCCACCCTGGCTATTGGGACGATTTGCTGCTTGCGCTTGAGCATTTAAAGGTGTCGATTCGCACTATGAAAGTGACTCAAAACGATATCGCCAGAAGATTTGTGGAAGAAGGGTTTGGCGTGTCTTTTTTGCCCCAAACCTCAGTAAATCGAGAACTGTTGGAAGGCCGAATTCTGTCTGTGCCAACACCAGAGTTGGAGCTGCCGATGACCGCGACTTATTTGCTGCTTCCACCGAAAAGCGACTGGACTGAAGCGATCGAATCATTCGTTGCCACGCTGAAAATTCAGTTTCCAGATCTGCAGCCCATGCAGGTTTGACTGCTCTGCGGACTAAATTGCTCTTGCCCGCTCGATTTTGTACAATTAGTCAAAAGAGGCATGCGTCATGTGCGATGGAGGGATGATATGCTAGACAGCGCTTATCACGATCGCTTGCGGGATTTGCCTGCTGTGCACAGGTTGCTTGCACATCCCTTGTGTCTGGATGCGCAAGCGAGATGGTCGAGCGCGTTTGTTTCCGCTGCGGCAGCCGAATTGCTGGCCCGTGTTCGGGCAGATCTGCAAGACGGCAAACAAGTGGCCCCCTGGACGATCGACAGTTTGGCGCTTGAGGTGCAGCTGCTTGCAGCTGACAAATTTCGTCCCCACCTGCGCAAAGTCGTCAATGCCACTGGGATCGTACTGCATACCTATTTGGGACGGGCCCCTTTGGCCAGATCTGCGCTCGACGAAATTCAGCAAATCGCCGCGGGCTATTCCAACCTGGAGCTGGATTTGGCTACAGGCGAGCGGGGATCGCGTTACAGCCATGTCGAGCAGATTCTCTGCAAGCTGACAGGTGCAGAAAGCGCCTTGGTGGTTAATAATAATGCAGCGGCCGTCTTTTTGATCTTAAGAGAATTAGCCAACGAGCAAGAAGTGATCGTTTCCCGGGGACAGTTGGTGGAAATCGGCGGCTCCTTTCGCGTGTCGGAAGTCATGCGTGAATCTGGCGCGAAACTAGTGGAAGTAGGCACTACAAACAAAACGCATCTGCGCGACTATGAACAGGCGATCACTGACCAGACTTCTCTGGTTATGCGCGTACATACGAGCAATTTCCGCATCGTCGGCTTTACCGGACAGCCCTCGTTGTCTGAATTGGTGCATACTGTTCACCAGCACGGCATACCTGTGTACGAGGATCTGGGATCAGGGTCGATCCTCGATTTGCGCCAACACGGGATTGGAGATGAGCCGCATGTGCGTGCTAGTGTGGAAGCAGGTGCAGACATCGTCTCGTTTTCCGGGGACAAAATGCTCGGCGGCGGCCAGGCAGGTATTATTGTCGGCAAAGAAGCATTCATCACTCGCTTGCGGCAGAACCAGCTGACCCGAGCACTGCGCATAGATAAGTTGACTTTAGCTGCACTTGAAGCGACGCTGCTGCTTTATCAGGACGAAGCAACCGCTTTGCGAGAAATCCCTGCGCTTAGGATGCTTACCGAATCTGTGCAGTCGATTAAGGACCGGGCAGATTCGATCGTTAGCAGGCTCGCGGCCGTGTTTGGCCAGCAGGCGTCCTTGGAACTGATGGATTCAGTCGCTTATGTAGGCGGCGGCAGTCTGCCGAACGACGCGCTGCCATCCTGTGCGATTGCCCTCAGAATGAACGGAATTTCGGCCGACAAATTGGAACAGAGGCTGCGTGAGCAGTTGGTTCCGGTTTTGGCAATTATACGAAAGGAGGCTGTTCTCTTTGACATCCGAACCCTCTTCGAATCCGATATCGAGTTCTTCATCGAATCGATCATCAGCGCTGTCCACTCCTTCAGGTGAAGCAGCAGTTGATCCGATTCGCTTAACTACTTTGACTGATAAAGCGGGCTGAGGCTGTAAAATTGGTCCGGCGGACCTGGCTCAAGTTTTGAGCTATTTGCCTCCTGCAGTACCCGATGCCAATCTACTGGTTGGACTGGACACCTCAGATGATGCTGGCGTGTATCGCTTAACTGATGATCTGGCGCTTGTACAGACAGTGGATTATTTTACGCCGATCGTAGATGACCCTTACATGTTCGGTGCCATCGCCGCCGCAAACGCGCTGTCAGATGTATATGCGATGGGCGGCAAACCAATCACTGTATTAAATATCGTTGGATTTCCGATCTCAAAGTTGGATAAGCGCATCTTGGCTGAGATCCTCCGCGGGGGAGCAGACAAGGTGAGAGAGGCAGGCGCAGTGCTGGTCGGCGGGCATTCCATCGATGACACTGATCCGAAGTTTGGCATGGCTGTCACTGGGATCGTGCATCCGCAGCAGGTCTGGACCAACGCCGGCGCACGGGCAGGTGATCGTCTGCTGTTAACCAAACCGATTGGCGTAGGGATTTTGACCACTGGCATCAAAAGAGGAAGGTTAAGTCCTGCTGAGATTCAGCAAGTAGAACAAGTGATGGCTGCATTGAATAAAACAGCTGCCGAAGTCGCACGCGGCTATGACGTGCATGCTTGTACGGACATAACCGGATTTGGCTTGCTTGGCCATTTGCTCGAGATGGCGCGCGGCGCAGGAGTTGGCATTCACGTTCAGTCGAGCAGTGTCCCGCGGCTGGAACGAGCCCGCGAGCTTGCCGCAGAAGGTGTGATGCCCGGCGGCACCAAGCGAAACTTCGAGTGGGCGTCTGAATGTGTTACCTATGCGGACAGTATTGACCAAACCGAGCAGTATCTGCTATGCGATGCCGTGACTTCTGGCGGCTTATTGCTAGCTGTTCCTGCGGAACAGGCAGAATCGCTGCAGAGTGCTCTGCTAGCGGCTGGCGTGGAAGCAGCAGCGATCATCGGCAGCGTCGTGCAGGAACATCCGGGGAAAATTCAGGTCAACGAATAAAGAATTGCTCTTTGCCGCACGATTTTTGTGAGGGGAGAGCAATTTTGTTTTTGATATCATGCATCAATTATGCCACCACTGTCTGTGAAGTTCCGCTG
>JAQBPP010000396.1 GCA_028287455.1 Bacilli bacterium
ATATCAATCAGTTCATCATTTACGCCTTTTGCATGAAAATCCATTTCGATGATGCGCCCGGCTTGTTTAATCCCTTCCATGGCCACTCGCCAAAATTCTGTAGTCGGTTCGAGTATCCCTCCTTCGAAATGTACCCTAAATGTGATTCCTTCAATGTTTGTACAAGATTGGAGAAGCAGCTTTAGTGCATCCCGGCAATAGGCAGCATGATTGGAAGCATCAAGCCCATTTATTTTGTATTTCTTATTCGTGTTGTCAGGGCCATAATCGTAAGCGTGGTTCCACAACCCTAGACGGAATTGAAGCCCCCTAAGCTTAGCTTGTTCGAAAAAACGGCTTCATTCCGGCCTCCGCCGTCCAATGCCAGACGTCTATTCTAACCTTACTTCCGGATGGAGTAGGATTCAATGAAGTATTGGCAGGTTGTATGGAACAAGCGGTTACAATAAGGAAAATTACACTTGATGCCAAAAAGGAGACTGGACTTTTGTTCATAATAAAAATCCCCTAACTTGCTGAAGTACTTCCATATTTTCAGATATGAACTACCACCCAGCCTTTCTCTAACGTGACGGGAAACGTTTCTATACCTGGAGACTCCTCCGGTTCCACCGTCACTTCATAAGATTTAACCAGACATTTGTTCGGATCATAAATAGATTTTCCATTGGTTAGGTCAAATTCCCATCCGTGCCAGGGGCAGCGGAGAATTTCCCCCTCTCTGCCATAAAGATATTCTCCGGGATGCGTTGGCAGAGAAGGAAGTGTCATACCGGTTACCGTACCCAGACACAGGGGTGCTCCTTGATGCGGACAGCTATTTCTAATGGCGCAATAGGTACCGTTTACATTAAAAACTCCGATCGATCTTCCCTCCAAATAAACAATCTGACGTTTTCCCACCGGTAAATCTGCAGTCTTTACCACTCGATGGCTTCCCATATACGAATCTCCTATCAGATTTTATAAATTATAAAGTTCACGGGCGTTTTCGATAAAGATTCGCTGTCTGAGTGATTCCGGCAACCTCGGAAATGCTCGAGTTGGAGAATCGAAATCCCAATGCGGATAGTCACTGGCAAACATCAAAATATGCCGGGCATCCATCATCTCTAGAATTTGAAGCAAATGCTCATCGTTATCCGGTCTCTCTAATGGTTGGGAGCTGATACGGACATGATCCCGCAAGTATTCGCTGGGCTTTTTGGTAAGCCAAGGCACTTCGTATCGCAGCGCTTTATATTCTTGGTCAAGCCTCCACATCAAGGTCGGCAGCCAGGAGACTCCTCCCTCTGTGAGCACAACTTTAAATCCGGGGAACCGCTCAAACACGCCTTCCGTAATAAAACTCACCAGGTGTGCCTGGAAACTGAGTGAGAGACAAGTATGCCATTCGATGTAATGGGTCGGGTATCCGGGTGAGGGTTGACTGTTAATTCCCATGCCGTCTGTTCCCGGATGAATCGCAAAAGGAAACCCGTAACGCTCACAGGCCTCGTAAATCGGGTAGTACTGACGCTGACCAAACGGAGCCCGGGCACCTGAGTCTGTCATCACCTGGACAAAATGGGGATGATCTGCCCAGCGCTCGATTTCTTTGGCTGCCGCTAAAGGATCCTGATGCGCGATCGTGATGGATCCCTTGAATATGCCATCTAAATTGTATTTGCCAAGCCATGTTTCTGCCAGCCAGTCATTATATGCAGCAGCAATGGCAGTTCCAAAGTCGGGATCGGGATGCATATTACAAAATGCGCGCGGTAATAAAACGGCATGTTCGATTTCGTTTGGATCAATATGCTGTTCACGCAGAAAATCCGGGTCAGATCCAGGCGATCCACCGGATGGCGGTTTGGCATCCAACCGTGATCCGTGGATGGGATTTTCGAAATAACCTCGCCCTCCACCGCGATAGCGGTCCCGCCATGGTTGTTTCATAAAAACACGAATTTCATCTAAATTCTTCGGATAGACATGTACATCGCAGTCGATGATCCCTTTTTTAATTGGGTGTTTAACTATTCCTGTGCCGCGATCCTGTTGAATCATTTTCGTTAGACCTCCTAATTAGTATCAGAGGCATTGGCTGCAATGCCTCTGATATAAACTAAATCCAAAACGATCCAAACTTTGCTGCTTTACCTACTTTTTCCAAAACTGATCATAAAATTGCTTAAACTCTTGATAGGCTTTCTTAAAATCAGGATTGTTATTTAAGCTGTCCACGTACTTTTTGTAATCGTCCATAGAAATTTTACCAACAATCGCTTCTACCGTTTTAGTATTCCAATCGCTGTTGTATTTTGGCCAGGTATTGACCCAGGTGTCGGATACCACGTAATCAAACGGATTGACTGTGCCATCCTGTGAGAAATGCTGTACTTGCTGCCAGATCGCATCATTGTAAGCTTTTGGCGCAGCAGCATCATAAGATTTCCACCACTGATTAAACGTTAAAGGAACCGGCTGCTGACCGGAGGTGCCGATTTCCTTATTACCTACATCGGTCATGACCTTTTCACCATTCACAACATTGTAATCAATGCCTTCCTGGCCAAAGAAAATAAAGTTGAAAAAGTCATCGGTATTTGTAAAATCAAAGTATTTCAAAATTTGTTCAACCTTGTCCTTCGGCACTTTACTGGATATATAAAATGCCCCATAGATACCGGTTCCAAGATTGATTGCATATTGTCCCGAAGGACCCTTGGGGTCCACCACAATCACTTGTGCATTAGGCTGTACCTTTTTAATGCTCTGCTGGAACTCGTAAGCTCGCCAAATATTGCGCTGATAAGCAGCTGCCTGGCCTGTCGAGTACAATTCTTCCGATTGCGTTTGCTTAATCGCTGAAAACTCTTTGGGGAGCCCACCGCGCGCATATAGGTTTCTCATCCATTCCACTGCCTGCACATATGCAGGTGTGAGTTTATAGTACATCATCCCTCCCTCATTATTCAACGTGGGGTTAAGTGCACCGAAACCAGCCGCAATGTTTGAATCAATTCCTGTACTATCCGTACTCGTGATGTAGTTGGAAACATATCCATCCGTGGTTTGTCCGCCGCTGACATTATTTTGGCCCATAGCCACTAAATCGTTCGCCAACTCATCCATAGTGGTCGGCGGCTGCAGGCCCAGTTTATCCAACCAATCTTTGCGCAGCAGAATTCCCTGGTCGATAATCGGTCGGTTGCGGGGCACTCCATAGATTTTCCCTTTATAAGTCGTATATCGATAGGCATTGGGTGCTGAATGATCCCGTAAATTTGGATATTTGCTCATATCGCCTAAAAACGGAGTTAAATCCCAAAATGCGCCGCTATTAATCGCCTGGATTAAATTGGCGTCACTTACGTTTGGTGCCCACAGCACTTCCGGCAAATTACCTGAAGATAGAATCAGATTAAACTTGGTCGTATAGTCCCCGTTAGGAACCCACTCGATGTCCAATTGGGTATTCGTCTTCTTCTGAAAAGCAGTCCAAAATGTGTTGTGCATGTCTGGCACATTTTCAAACAACGGAAGAACCATCTTCATCTTCAGCGGTGGACTCGAAGAGCTGGTACCAGACGCATTAGTACCAGAGGATGAAGTAGTTGAACTGCTGCCTCCTGAACAGCCGGCCAGCATCCCACCAGCCAGCGCCAACACCGTAAGCGTATTCAAGACTTTTTTTGCCGTTCCCATTATCTCGCCTCCTAGAGGTCATTTAGTATGACTACTCACCCCGCACTTAAAGAGACTGTGGAGGATACGACTAGCCTTTAATCGAGCCTAACATCACCCCTTTAACAAAATACTTTTGCAGAAAAGGATAAACGACAAGTATGGGCAGCAGCGCAAGGACAACGGAAGCCATCCTAAGTGTCTCCTGCGGCAAAGCGGTTTGGTCAGTACCCGCAATTTGTCCAACACCGGTTGAATCGGAATCAATGACCAACGTCTTGACTAGAAGCTGCAAGGTCCATTTGCTCGGATCAGACAAATAAATCAGGGCATTAAAATAGGAATTCCAATGTGCAACCGCAAAGAAGAGGGTGAAGGCGGCAACAGCCGGCATGGACAGCGGAATGATAATTCTGATAAACACCCCAATATCCGTGCAACCGTCAATTTTGGCAGCATCTGCCAATTCCGGCGGAAGGCTTTCCATAAAACTTTTGACCACAATCAGGCTCCAAGCGTTTGTCAGTGCAGTTAAAATCAGCGCCCAATATGAATCCAACAATCCCATGTCTTTGACAAGCAGGTAGTTGGGAACAATGCCTGCATTAAAGACCATCGTAAATACAACGAGGGTTAAAATAAAATTCCGGCCCGGCATGGTTTTCTTGGTTAACCCGTAAGCCATGGAGAAAGTAATCACCACATTTAGAACTGTACCTACAACCGTAATAAATACTGTACTTTTTAAGGAATTGAGAAAACTGTCGGTAGATAACAAATAGTGGTAAGAAGCTAATGACAATTTTGCAGGAATCAGCCTAAACTCTAACGGAATAAATGTTTTCGGATCCGAAAGGGAGATACTGATCACATACAAAAAGGGCAGCAAAAAGGTTAGCGCAATTAGTAGGAGCAAGAAATAATTAATCCAATCACCGATTGTCAAACGTTTCTGCGTGAGTAAACTCATCTCGCTTAGTCCCCTTTCCGGATGAATTAAAAGATTCCTTCATTACCCGCTTTCTTGGATAACCAGTTCGCCCCCAGTACCATCAGTACGCCAATCACGCTTTTAAACAATCCAACTGCTACGCCCACACTGATCTGACCGTTGAGGATCCCCTGTGTGTAGGCATAGACATCAAACACTTCCCCAACATTCATCACCAAAGGATTTAACATCAACAAAATTTGTTCAAATCCAACGTCCATGATGCTCCCAACACGCAGAATCAGCAGAATTACAATCACATGCCGGATGGCAGGCAGAGTAATATGCCAAATTTGTCGAAAACGGCTGGCCCCGTCCACAACCGCCGATTCATAGAGGGATGGATTAACTCCCGCAATCGCCGCCAGAAAAATGATGGTTCCCCAACCCGCATCTTTCCACATGCTTTGCAGCGTGATCATTAACCAAAACAATTTACTGTTTGACAAAAACGAAACTTGCTGAAGCCCGAAACTATGGAGGATCTTGTTCAAAACTCCAACATCTGTTGACAGCAGGAAGTAGGTTAAGCCCGCCACAACCACCCAGGATAAAAAATGAGGCAAATAGACAATGGACTGAGTTACCCGCTTAAAAGCCTCATGCCGCACCTCGTTTAGCATGATGGCTAGAAGGATCGGAACTGGAAAATACAGGAGAATATTTAATAAATTAATAATGAGTGTATTGCGCAAAAGGTTATAAAAATGGGCGTATGTAAACAGGTCGTGGAAATTTTTCAAACCGATCCAAGTACTGCCCCAGATTCCTTGGAACGGGCTGTAATTTTGAAACGCGATCAGGAGCCCCCACATCGGGACTAATTTGAAAAGGATAAAATAAAGCAAACCCGGCAGCACCAATAAATAAAAGTACCGATGAATCAGAACTTGTTTCCATAAGTGTTGCAGTCTGCCCTTCTGTACACGCGGCAACGGGGGTGCCGCGGCCATCGGTTGATTGAAGTCCTGGTTTAACGTATGGACCCCTCCCTCTTGAAGCAGCCTCAGGATCAATTGCTTTCTTTAGCTTCCTAGTGCCTGCTTCCTAATTCATCTGCTTAGTCCAACTCTTATTCCAGTTGACTGATCCGATAATCAGCTTTGTTCAGCCATTCTTTATTAATCGCAACTCCCCAGCCTGGCCCCGCCGGAATATCTACCTTTCCATCCGCAACTTGAAGAACCGGTTCAAATAGATTTTGTGTCCACTGGTCCAACTCGATACTAAACTCGACATACGGTCCTGCATTTTGGATCGCCCCCAGCATATGCAGGGTAAATACGGTTACCATGGAGAGGTTTGCGGCGTGAGGCGTGCAGGGTAACCCTACATCAGCCCCCATTTTGGCCACGCGAAGTGCCCGGCTTAATCCACCTACATAGCAGATATCAGGCTGCACAATATCAACAGCTCGCATACCAATCATCCTGCGCCATTGGGCCAAACAGGTATCCTGCTCGCCACCGGCAACCGGGATATCCAATGCTTGGGCCACCTGGGCCGTCCATTCCAATTCAGGATAAGGGCAGGGTTCCTCAAAATGTCCGATCCCGTATTGTTCCAACATTTTTCCTACCTCAATGGCCCGTTGGGGTGAAAAACCGCTATTGGCATCCGCCAACAGGACCGTACTGTCCCCGATTGCCCTGCGTACGGTGGGTACAATTTCCTCGGTACGGCCAGGCCACACATCGATGTCTTTGCCAAAATTGCTGCCAATCCGGATTTTAAAAGCACGAAACCCTTGGTTTTGCTGCAGCTGCTGCAACCGCTCTGCTTCTGCCTGAGGAGAAATATCCCGCCGCATACTCGACCCGTACGCCTCAATCGGTTTGGGAATTCCACCGATCAGTTCGCATACACTCTTGCCCGTGTATTTTCCCAGCAAATCCCATAAGGCCGTATCCAAACCACCAACGGCGCGGCAAATATAAGAACCTGGGAACTTATGCTCCGCTTCTACACACCGGTCCACAATTGCGTCGATGTCGCCAACGTCAAATACATCGGCCCCCAAAGCATGCCTGGCAATTTGCTGATGCAAAACCAGTGCCGAAATGTTGGCATGATACGGCGCCATTTGCCCGTATCCTTCCATTCCTTCATCTGTACAGACTCGCACGATCCCGATTTGTTCTGTTGCAAATGTTTCAATACTGCGTATTTTCACAACCTTCCCCCCTCAGCAATTACCTTTTAATGCCCTTCACCGTAAGTGGATAAATATGGTGTCCGTGAAACTTACACGGCCATGAATAGCTACCATGAATCTGCCCCCAAGCAGTTACAAGTTTGCTTCCTTTTTTTGCCGCCTTTCCGCGGGAGTTTCCCACTCCTGTGCATAGTGACTCTTGCCCCACTCCTCCAGGTCCATCAAGCCCAGACCCATGCCAAAACCCGCTTCGCTTGTGTAGGTATTCACCATGAAGGCCAGCCATTTGCCATCTGGACTTACATTTGAGTTGCTTGCCCGCCAAGGCACATGGTCAAAGAAACGGGTCATTCGTACACGTGTGCCTGAACCATCCAGCTTTAATTTCCATAAATCAATCGGAGGGTACTGGTTTACAAAATCGCAAGAGGATTCCAGACAAATATGTTCATGATCCGGAAAAATCCCTTCGCATTCATTGTGGGTCAGCGGTTCATCAATATAGGTCCTTACGTCAAGCGTATTTAAGTTAATTCCCCTAACGATCGTTTTCCAATCGTCCGATAAGACTTTGTCGCCCATATATTCCGCTAGAATAACCTCCGTATCGTGGTGGCGGAAATCCTGGGGTTCCGGACGCCTTCCTCTTACACTCCGATAAATCACTTGGTCATTTCCCAAGGCAGGGCCATCCGAACCATAGACAATGTCCGTCACATGGCATTCAAAATCTTCTACCGAGCCAATCCTTGGATCATGAGCTCCATTCATCGCATAAGTAATGCGCGGGGCCATCGTGGAAACGCCACATCCCTCAAAAATCCTGCGTCCTACTGGTTTAGGCGGGGTTTTGGCTTCTTTGTCCATTATCCAAAGTTCTGATTCCACGTGCCTGCTGGTATGGCGATCTTTAAACTCTTTGGGTCCAATTAACAAGTAGTCGCCGTTGCTCAAGAACAACACACGCAAAAAAGAATGATGTTCCCCTAAATTCTTGGTCAAATTGCGTACCTGACGGGTCTCGAAGTCGAGTTCACATGCATCTCCGTAATTCTTTTCGATAAAAGCAATTCGTTTGCCATCCGGTGACCAATAAGGACGTTCGCCATAATCCAACAATTTTTCATGGAATTCCGGCGGATCGTTTAGAACATGCGGGCCTTCATACGGTTTATTGTCAACCTGATAGATTGGCATGCTGCTCTTTCCCCCATTCTCTGTCAGTCCCTAGTTTGATTGTGCTACGAGTATCATATGGGAAAAAGATTCGGCAATTAACAGACATTTCTTGATGATGGACAGAAACATCTCCGATAGCAATTTTTGTCTGGTTAACGATGCAGCGATCTGAACTGTCCAGGAGACATTTGGGCATACCGATGAAAAGCGCGGTTCAGATTCCTTTCGGAATAACCGATAGCTTCTGAAATCTCATTGAATGTACAATCGGTCTCGAGGCATAATCGCTTGGCTTCCTCTACTTTGCATTTCGCAACATACTCAACGAAGCTTATACCTGCCTCTTTCTTAAAAAGCCTGCTAAGATATGAAGGGTTCATACCGACTAACTCTGCACATTGAATCAACGAAATCTCGTGGTTGATATGTTCTCTGATGTATTGATAAACAGTCCGGATGGCCAATTTGCCGCGCATGCTGTTTTTCGGCCCCGTCAGGGTTTGGTAGATCGTAAAAACATTTTCCTGGAACCAGTCGCAGATTTCCCGGCTCGAATGACATTTCATTAATTGTCCGAACAGATCGATTTCGAGCAGATCGAAGATATTAATCCCCTGCTTTTCCAGCGAAAGAGTGATGGCTGACAGCAGCATATGAAAACACTGATAGATACTGCGAGAAGATCCGAGCATAAGAATGGCTTTGGTAAACTCCTGCAAAGCCCGTTCTGCTTCACCGGTTTCTCCCCGCCGCAAGGAATCAATCAGAGTGGATTCAATCTGTTGAGGGTAAGAATACAACAGCGATTTTTTCGGTCCTTCCAGTTCCTCCATTAAAAAGACAGTATCTGTCTCCGTGTAAATTTGATATTGCAAAGCCAGCAGAGCCTCGCGATAGGAAACCGGCACATCGCTGACCTGGTGATAAATCATGCCGATCCCCACTGATAAATTAAGATAAAGATATTTCTGTATGGCCGAACAGATCGCCTGTGCATATTCGCGAACTGTTTGGATCATTGCTTCGTGCGATTCATTCAGATCAAATTGCAAAATGGCAATGCCGTTTTCAGGAGCCAAATGAATGACATATCCACTCAACTTCAGCTCCTGCAAAAGTTCATGCATGATATTTTTTAAAGCGAAAGTAACAACCATGTCATCATCAGGCAGGAAACGCTTGCCTTTAGTAAAGTTTCCTATGGAAGCCACCAGCACTACGTAAAATTGATGCATCTGGATGCGATGGGTTTCGCACTCTTTAAAAAGCGAACCATCAACTTTATACTCTCCCTCCAAAAGACGCTGCAAAAATTGCTCACGTAAAGTAGGTTCTACTTCTTTAATAAATTCGCCCAAGTTATGTACTTCTTCTTTCAGCTGTTCCAAGCAGTCTTGAATGAAAATGATTTCGTTTCCTTTTATTACCTTCCGTTGTCTGCCGCTGAGATTTTCCCCATAACGCAAAAGCTGATCAATTGGATGATAAGCGCGATTGGCGTAAAAAACTGTCAGCAGAATGCCGATACTAAGGAAAAAGAGACAGACGAGTAGTGTCACAAAGCGGAGCCCATCGATTTGTTTGGTAATAATTGAATTCGGGACAATGGAAAGATAGGTTCGTCCTAAAGTAGAACGGGAGTAGGTACAAAGATAAAGTTTGCCTTGAGAATCCTGTGTGAAAAACTGACCTTGATCAGTCTCATTTGCGTATGTTTCGAATCGGACACGATCCAGCCCTAAGGTGGAGTGCAAATTGAAGTCGCTACCAAGAAGTACCTGATTTTGCGGCCCGATCACATAAACAGACTGATGGCCTTGAAAAGTGTTGCTGTCCTCCAGATACTTTTGGATTAATGCCTCTTTTATCTCGATAATCAGCAGCCCGCTGGATGTTCCCGGCTCGACAGAGGGAAGTTTTCGCACATAAGAAATGTATCCGGCTTGAGCCGCTTGGGGTAGGTAAACCCATGCCGCCTGTGCCTTTTGGTTCAGCGCACTGTCAATGTCTGTATTGTATTTAAAAGACCCGCCATGCACAAAACCAAAGGTATCGGATAAAACAATTTGGGAAGAGGTGTGATAATAGTAAATATCGCCAATCAGATCATTCCCGTTTTTTTCATCCTCAATGGCATTTAAAATATTCCGATGCATTAGCACATCCTGATCAAACTGAGGGTTAGAAAGCGAACTACGCAGTAATGGATTCATGGCCAACCGTAATCCATCCAATTCAATCCCCTGAAGAACTCTCTCCATCCGTTCCTGTACTAAAGATAACGAAGACTGGGAGTTGTTTTGAATCTGCTGCGAGGCAGAGTGAGCAGCCACTTGAAAATAGACGGCTCCAGCTAAAACAATGGGGATAAAAGCCGAAACAAAGCCAATCCAGATTAAACGATAAAAATACCTTTTGGCTGTCCTCTTCTTTTTTCTTAGCAGAATCTGCACGAAATTGAGATAGAATTGCCTCATATCGATCCTCCTGATCCGTACCGTCCATCCTTAAGGAACACATCGATAATGATAGCGATTTCAAAAAAATAAAATTTGGATCACGCAAAGCCAGAATGCTCAGGCTTTGCGTGATCGGGAAAAGGTCCCACAATCTATTGCTGCTGCCGAAGGAGAAAGTAAGGCTGATTGGAAAGATCTTCAGCTAGTCCAGGGAAAAGCCAGGCATGGCCCCGATCATCTTTTAGCTCAAAGAAATAGACAAGCGGGTAGGACGAATCGGTGTACGAGCCTGGGATAGTGGCTGTATAGAATCGGGTATTTTTGTTCATAGGGGCCGTGCAGTAACTCTCAACTTGATTCACGTGACGGTAATGAACTGCAACCTGCAGGTCAGAACGATCCTCAGGCAACGAAACTTGCAGTTCGATGGATTGACCTTTGCGGAAGGAATCCGGTGGGATGTGCACGCAATCTGGTTGATCCTTCCTTGTTTTAAATAAGTAACTACTTGATGAAGAAGGTTTCTTTCCCGCTGACGAACGGACTTTTTCATAGATTTGTTCCATCGCAGCAAGATCCTCTGCAATTGCAGGCAAACGATCCGCCCAATGCCCTCGCATGTAGGGCTTATACCCGAAAGTGATATCCTCAGAGTAAATTCCACTTGTAAGGCTGCTCACCTGTTCCCAGGCCGTTTTTGCCAAGCGGTAGCTTTTTAATGCTTCTTCCAACTGCCCCATATCCTCTGTGCATTCGAATAATGCATAGGCCAATCCGGCCAGCAGCTTGCGGGCAAAAAATCGTCCCAATCCGACCTGGACCGCGATATCCACCGCCAAACGCCGAAAAGCAGGAGTATGAACATCCGGAAATGTGGAAGCTGCTTCGACCAACTGCTGTTCCGCTGTGTCAGCCAGCTGCAGCAAACGTTTAGAAACATCAACCGGTGAGTATTTGCCGCTGCTCCGGCCTTCTAAAACATCTTTTACGAAATCATCGATTGAATAGAACAACACAGGGTCCAACGGACTCACCGAAGTAAACGTATAGGGGGCACCTGTATCTCCGTCATAGAACGAGGGTTCCTTTCTTACGATTGCCATATTGGCGTACATTTCCGGCCAATAGATATTATTCGCCGCAGAGGGCAGATGCGCCGTGGTAACTAAAGGCAGGATCCGACTGGCATGGGCCAGTGAGATCTCACAGGCCTGCGCAGCATCGCCAAATTCCTTTTGCAGATACCGTTGCCATGAACTTGGTTCCGCCTCAGGATTATACAGCAATCTTCCCCACAGCCGGTAATAGTAAACGTACTTTAACCACTCGTTTCCATCCAATTTTAGCGAAGACTCGGCATATGGATCACGCCCTCCTGGTGTCCCTGATCCCTTGCGGGCCTTAAACGACAAGGGTTCACAAAGGTCTACACCCAAGCTTCCGCTGAAACTGCTGCTGCGTGCATAGGCTGCGGCCATTGTGGGGTCGCCCCACAGCAAGACCCTTTGTGTGCCTGGCCATAAGCGAAACAAAATCCCATATGGACGCTCCTCTTTTAAGTAATCAGCGTACCCATATCGGGTAAAACGCCTGGAGGTAGCGGTAATGGCCATCAAGTCAGCTCTATCGGTGCTAGCTGCGGGCAACTCCTGTCGTCTGATCGCAGCCTGATGATAAGGGAGTCCCATATGTTCTGCCCAATATTTCGGAGAGACAATCACCGGCATACCAGTATCGAGAGCAATTTGAATCATCTGATCGTCAGCACCCTTGGAGTGCAAATCGATCTCTACGATGCGACCCGATTGAGTTACACCGGAAAATACCTCTCGCCAAAACTCATGGGCCGGTTCGGGAATCCCCGATTCATAATGAATTCGAAACGTAATGCCGTCAATCGCCGGGCAGGCCTGCAGCAAGGTTTGTACCGCATCCCGGCAATAAGCGGCATGATTTCCTGGATGGACTCCCTCAATCACATAGTCAGCATCGGGACTTTCGCTGGGGTCAAAGGCATGTGTCCAGAGTCCTAATTGAAAGTGAATGCCTCTGAGCTTTGCCTGCTTACTGATGAACTGCAGCATAGTTAAATTGCGTTCTGCTTCGCCCTCCTTCAAACCCTTAGCAGTCACCTTGTAACCGGGCACAGAAACCAAGAAGGGATAAGCAAAACAAAAATAATTATCCTTCACGCCAGGATCGTGTCCGTAGTCATATCCCATCCCCAAAGCGAGATGTAATTTATTAAAACGGTGTGTGGCTAATTCAGTCAAATATTCGGTCCAGAATTCCTTATTGTAAAACCAAGGTTTGTCTTCTATTTCACTGGCAAAAATGCGGTTAATACTTCTGACTTTTGTTGCCGGCTTTTCTTCCAACTGTTTTAAGCTAGTCAACTCATCCCAGGGATCATCCGCATATTTCACGCGATCCGCAAGTTCTAGAATCGCGTAGAGGAGTCCACGAACGTCACTACCTGCAACCGCCAAGATCTTTTGTCCATTGATCGTATCGCTAATCATACAAAACGCTTCAGGTTCGTTTTGTACAACTGCATTTTTGCTAAGGTGGGCATATCTTGTAGGCCGAGAGCCGGAATTCTCGATCAAAATGCACAGATCAACATCTGGCGGTTCATTAGGAGATTGATTCTGAATCACACTCACATCCTGCTGTTTAAGCAAATCCGCCAGATAGGTTAACGCCCATTCAATCGAGTCTTCTGAAGAAGAATCCGCGTTTGGCAAATTACGAACGATCGCTATTCTTTTACCTTGTGCATCTGTGTTTACCATAAGATACACTCCTCATTTTCGTTAAATTTGAAGGCTCTTCATCATCGGCAGAATGTTCTTCCTCATTCCCCTGGAAATACGGCCATGATGATTGTATGGATGCGAACTTCGGCAGAGTACGGACAATTCTTGCTGTGGCCCCCTATCATGCCGCAAAAAGTAGCTTTATAAGGTATCTACAGTTACTTGCGAAGTAAAATTTTGAGCTAGTGTAACATCTCTTTTAACATCCTCCAGATAATAGGGATACCCGAAAGTCATCTTCACCCTCGCCATAAAATAAGGCTTATTGTGTAAACTCCAGTAATGCCCCAATCGTTCCCAATGTTCGCAAGACTGTTCCAAATAGGCAATCGCCCGCTTCTGATGCACGATATCTCCATTCAACTTAAATCGGTTTAGTTCGAGTGATGCCGAAAATTTACCAACGTAGTACTGTCCCAGCCGGATATAAGCAAGAAAATCCAGCAGTGTACATTCGGAATGACCGGCCTTCCACTCGCCTAGCTGGTTATTTAATTGGTTTATACACTCTTCAAGCAGATCCGTGGATTCAGCCAGAGTCCGGATGATATCCACCGGGGTTTCCTCAAATTCCGCCTTTACCTGTTCCAACACTCCTTCCTGTTCTGCTTTAGCATAGTCGCTTATACTCATGACCCCTATGCCCGGCATCGGAGTCGCGTCAACAAAATCCAGAATGGTTTTAAAACCTGTTGTCTGAGACAAACAACTCTCCGGATGCCACTGAAAGTCGTAATCTATCCAGAACAATCGGTTCACAGCCGGAATAATTCGCGAGGCTGATCGAAAACCATCCAAGAAAAGCTCGGCGTGTGCAGGGTGATAATGAGCCTGCAGCAAGAAAGACCACACTGTATCCTCTACATCTGGATTGTAGGATAACCTGCCCCAGAGCTGAAATTGGAACAAATGTCGTTCAAAATCGTAAGTCCAAGTCTTATGTCCATAATCAATATGCTGAAAATCCTTTCCCCAGATGTATCCATCAGCTCCCCAGTAGAAACCTTTGACATAAGGTTTCAGCATTCCCTTAACATAAGCCCGTATGTAATCGGGATCCCCAAAACGGTGTGTAAACACATCATCGTTCCTGACGGTGTAAAGAATCTGTGTCTGATCCAAATCAATTCCATCCCAGGCATGCCAGAGATTCTCAAACTGCGGTTGAGGATGAGAGTAACAATGAGCATTGGAATATTTCCAGCTGATATAAAAGTCTTCAGGAGCAAAACAGCCTTGCACAAGTTCCTTAATTTCCTTGCCGGCATTTTGCATATTGGTCCGATGAATAAAAGGGATCTTACGGCCGGATTGCTTGATCGCTTCAACATAAGTTTCGACAATCCATTGTTCCCGTTCGCTCCCGCTGCCGTCCATCCATTCACTTGCGGAAGTGCCGATTCCCTTCAGCTCAGGATAAGTAAGGAGGACTTGCAGAATCATTTCCCGGAAATAATCTTTAATGAGTTCAGATTGGCCCCGAAACCGGTTTAACGGAAGTCCTACCCTGTGCATCAGATTGTCATACATATTGCCAAAATCCCCCACAGCCTCCGGCAGCCCTAAGCCCTTGGCTACTTGCGGTGTCAGGCGTATATTCCACGTAAATAAATAAACGTCTATACCGCGATTTTTAGCATATTGAATGAGTTCACGAAAAAAGCGAATATTCCGATCTACTTGAACATCATTAAATGGATTGGTCGATCTGTATTTCACTGACACCACCATAAGATGAAAAGGATGCTCCGACCATAGACTCAAACAGTTATAGCGATTTAAAGCCAGCATATCGATATAGGCTCGCCAATACTCCAGATTCATACAGGTTTCTTCGTTGGCCACAAATGGATCGCCTGAATCAAATGCAGCATAGGGTAGGTTATATTTAACACCTCGGATACTTAGGGCCGGTTTTTGCCTAATTTCCTCGCCTATCTTTAAGCCGATGCCACGGTTAAGACGTTCAGCCATTTCTAAGCAACCGTATAATACGCCCCTAGAATCACTTCCTTCAATAACTATATGTTCACCTGTCCGTTTGATTAAAAAAGACTCGCTTTCATATGCGGGAGCCTCCCCTTTTAGTTGAGGAAGAATTCGTATCAGAATCCCTGGAGCAGAAAAAAGGGAGGGATCCTGCTGGCTAAACTGTTTTTTGCAAAACTGTTCCGTGAAATACTGTCCAGTCCGCTCCAAACTTTTCTTGATTTGCTCCACTCCGAATTTGATTACGGAATTGTTTGGATCATAGATCAGTTTCATTTTGGATTGCCCCTAACTTTTTAGAGTAGAAAGCGGTTTCTTTCAGGAATGCACCACCGGACGCTTCATCTCCACGCAGCGTGCAGGTTTAGGAAACAGTTTGCCTGGATTGCACAAATCCTCGGGATTAAACACATTCCGGATCATTTGTTGAGCTTGCAAATCTTGTTCAGTAAAAATCATGTACATATCCTGTTGTTTTTCAATTCCAATTCCGTGTTCCCCGGTTATGGAGCCGCCAACGTCTGCACAGACTTGCAGAACTCTGGAACCTGTTTCGACCGCCAACTCCGTCTGTCCGGGAATCCTCGCATCAAACAAGATTAAGGGATGGAGATTTCCGTCTCCGGCATGAAAGACGTTTGCGATCCGCAAACCTGATTCCTGGCTGATTTCTCGTATTCGTTCCAGAACTTGAGGCAGTGTGCTGCGCGGAATGACTCCGTCCTGGACGAGGTAATCGGGAGAAATACATCCACAGGCACCAAACGCCGTTTTCCGATTGGCCCACCATCTGTTCCGTTCCTCTGGCGTTTTTGCCACCTTAACTGACGAGACGTGATGGTTCCTGCATACCTCGAGGATCTGTTCGGCCATTTCCTCCATCCCGGCAGTCAATCCGTCCAACTCGATTAAAAGAACGGCATCGGTGTTCTCGGGATATCCGACCGAATAGGACCCGGCCTCTACCGCTTTGATGGCCGTCTGATCCATCATTTCTAGTGCAGCCGGGATGATGCCTGCTGCAATAATATCAGATACTACCTGAGAAGCATCCCGCACATCCTCAAACAACGCTAAAACTGTTTTAACCCCCTGGGGCTTCCTTAGGATTCTGACCGTTATTTTGGTTACAATCCCCATGGTCCCCTCCGATCCAACTAAAATTCCGGTTAAATCATAACCCGGAAGATCCAAAGAACTGCCCCCGACGTTCAGAATTTCCCCATTTGGCAGCACCAGTTCCAAACCCAAGACATGGTTTGTCGTCACCCCATACTTTAAGCAATGCGGTCCGCCTGCATTCTCGGCTACATTTCCACCGATTGTACAAGAAGAACCGCTGGATGGATCGGGAGCATAATAATAGCCTTGCACTGAAATTGTATTGGATAACTTTAAATTGATATGGCCCGGTTCTACGACAGCGCGCATATTGGCAAAATCGACTTCCAGAAGCCGGTTCATTTTGACCAGACTGATGATCACTTCACCGCCAAGCGGAATGGCTCCACCCGATAATCCAGTGCCGGCACCCCGCGGCAGAAAGGGAATCTTTGCCTGAAAAAGCAATTTAACTACTTTTGAAACTTCTTCTGCACAAGAGGGAAATACTACAGCCCGCGGTGTGCCGCGCTGAATCGTATATCCGTCACATTCATAGGCCAGTACATCATCCGGGTGGTGCAGAACAGATTTTTTACCGACGATTTGAGTTAACGCTCGTACCAGATGTTTCTGCTCCATCGTGATCACCCCCTTTGGCCAATTCGGTTGCATAAGCCGCGTCAAGCAGTTCAATCGTATGGAAAACTTTTATCTGCATTTTCGTGCGATTGACCCCGATGGAAATCTGCATCATACAGCCGGGATTTCCCATGGCAATCGCTTGCACGCCTGCCGGTATATCCGCTATCTTGCGCTGCAGGAGTTGTGACGCCATTTCCGGATGGGTCAGGTTATAGATACCCGCACTGCCACAGCAGCGGTCTGAATCCGTCATTTCGCACAAGGTAAGTCCCGGAATCGATGTCAGGATCTCCCTTGGCTGCTGACGAATGTATTGGGCGTGGCAAAGATGACAGGCATCATGATACGTAACTACCCCATCGACTCGACCTTTTGGCGGTTCAAAGCCAATCTCACAAAGAAATTCCGAAATATCCCGCACTCGCTTGGAAAATTGCTCCGCCTTCTCCCGATAGTTCGGATCATGGTGCAGCAGTTCCGGATATTCTTTTAATGCAGCCCCACAGCCTGAGGCATTGATAATGATGTATTCGGCTCCCGAGGATAAAAACTCGTCAATATTTTTACGCGCCATT
>JAQBPP010000401.1 GCA_028287455.1 Bacilli bacterium
ACGAGACAAGATTCTCCGTGCATCACACGCGCTGCGGGAAGGCGGCATTCGCTTCCTGGAGGTTACACTCAATACAGACGGTGCGCTCGAAGGAATCACAGCAGTTAAACATGAATTGGGCGGTGAAATGCTGGTTGGTGCAGGCACCGTGCTGGACCTGGACATGGCAAAGGCTGCTGTCGCGGCAGGCGCTTCTTATTTGATTTCACCGAATTTGGATGAGGAAGTTGTCGCTTATGGTAAATCCCAGGGTGTTGAGGTATGGCCAGGCGTGATGACACCGACTGAAATGGTGCGTGCCTGGAAAGCAGGAGCCAGCGCGGTCAAGGTGTTCCCGATTGGAACGCTGGGATTGAATTATATCAAAGAAGTGAGCGGACCACTAGGACACATCCCCATCATGGCTACAGGCGGTATTGGTCTGAACAATGTGGCGCAAGTGCTTGAGGCAGGCGCAATCGCAGTTGGGCTAGGCAGCGCCTTGGTTGACCGGTCTTTGATTGCAAATGAAAACTATGCAGAGTTAACCAAAAGAGCCCAAAGCTTCTTGCAAGCAATCGGCAAATAACCCGGGAATCAGGTTCCTGTTTGCATGAAAGAGGGGATCAACTTTGGCGGTTGATGTAGTTACACTTGGCGAGTCGATGATTCTTTTCCAAACATTAACAAGCGGCGCACTGCAGTACGCCCCTTTATTGACGAAAACCATTGCCGGCGCAGAAAGCAATCTGGCTGTCGGGTTGACTCGTTTAGGGAAAAAAGTGTCGCTATTTACTCGTGTTGGAGCAGATCCGTTTGGCAACCAGTTAGTTGCCACCTTAATGGGTGAAGGCGTCCAGACCGATTACGTCGTTCGTGATCCGGAGAATCCAACCGGCATTTATTTTAAGGAATTGAAACCAAACGGGGATCCACACGTTTATTATTACCGGCGCGGCTCAGCAGCAAGTCAGATGAATCCGGAAGATTTCCCGGTAGAAATGCTCAAGGATGCAAGGCTGCTGCATGTGACAGGGATTACACCCGCGCTTAGCCAAGGTTGCCGGGACACCGTGCAAACGGCGATGAGAAGCGCTCGTGAGCAGGGCTTGACTGTGTCATTTGACCCCAATTTGCGTCGCAAGCTTTGGTCTGAGGATGAAGCGAAACGCACGCTGCTGTCGATGATCTCATTATGTGATATTTTCCTGCCAGGCGTTGAGGAAGGCGAATTTTTATTTGGGACAGCGGATGTGCAGGAAATCGCGCGCCTTAGTTTACGGCACGGCGCCCGCATTGTCGTGGTTAAACGAGGAGCGGAAGGCTCGTCCGTTTTCACGAGCTCAGAAGAATACCACGTACCTGGTTTTCCTGTGGCTGCTGTGATTGATACAGTTGGTGCTGGAGACGGTTTTGCAGCTGGTTTTTTATCGTCCTGGTTAGATCAGCTGCCACTAGCTGAATGTTTGCGTCGGGCCAATGCAATTGGCGCGATGGCGACACAGTATTACGGTGATTGGGAAGGTCTGCCGCGCACGGCTGAACTGGAGGCTTTTCTGAGCAATCGGAGTCAGGTAACTCGGTAATTACTGCCATAAACTGCATGGGGCATGAACTGTTTTCGCAAGGGGAGTGCCTGCGCAGGCTTTGAGATCGATTGTCAGTTTTGGCAATAATATCGCAGTTGAATTTAGACGTATTTCCGTGTTAAGATGACATTTGCACTGTCAGTGGCTGACTCAATGCCAGCAGCCAAATGCGGAGGGATACCGAAGTGGCCAAACGGGGCGGACTGTAAATCCGCTGACTTCGTCTTCGAAGGTTCGAATCCTTCTCCCTCCACCATGCTATGCAGTTTCTTTTTGATGTATTGGCTCGGTAGCTCAGCTGGTTAGAGCGTCGGATTCATAACCCGGAGGTCCCCAGTTCGACTCTGGGCCGAGCCACCAATACAACGCGGCTGTAGCTCAGAGGGAGAGCACCACCTTGACACGGTGGGGGTCACAGGTTCGATTCCTGTCAGCCGCACCAATTCGGTAAATCCGCCGATTCTTACCACTTGCCATTTGCCAGGAGCAAATGCTATTATCATTACTGTTGCCCGTCACCAATGGAGAGGTGTCCGAGTGGTCGAAGGAGCTCGCCTCGAAAGCGAGTAGGCGTTAACGCGTCTCGTGGGTTCGAATCCCACCCTCTCCGCCATTGCTGCGAAACCTCATTCTCTTTAACAAGAGAATGAGGTTTTTTCGGATTGATTAAAGAGATCACGTATAACCGAGAAAACTTAAACGTAACCTTTATCCTATTGATGCTTGTTTCATTTTGACTGAAATTGATGGTTGAACAAGCAAATTGGTTCATGTTATATTGTTACCTGTCGCAGTCAAATACATGCGGCTGAAGCGAATGGTCGAATTCCAGCCATTACCGCTAGCAATTGTAGTGTGATGTGTGGTATTCTAGTGTATGTCGTTTTTATACAAAGAAGCTGTTCAGTTAGTCCGGACGCTTAGCTCAGCTGGGAGAGCATCTGCCTTACAAGCAGAGGGTCGG
>JAQBPP010000004.1 GCA_028287455.1 Bacilli bacterium
TTGCTCATTTCTGGTACCGTGACCGTCCTTTTGTGGCATTGGGGAATAAAAACATGACTCAACTCATTCCACATGCTGTTGACGCTTCATTCCCTAGCGATCATACATCCGGAAGTTTTGCTTTTGCAGCTGCTTCTTGGGGTAAGACCCAGAAATGGGTGAGCCGAACATTCACCGTCTTTGCGTTCGTCCAAATGTTCTCCCGTGTTTATGTCGGCGTACACTGGCCAACCGACGTGTTAGCAAGCTTCGTCATTGGTATCATATCTGGACGCGTCATCCAATTGTTGTCTCCTCAATTGCGCGTGTTCACGAATATTGGGCTCCGCATATTCAATCACGGTAAGTACGCTGGAACCGTGAGCAAAAGCTAGGCAATCACAGCGAATTTTAAAGTAGCAAGGATAGCACTTTAAGTGCTATCCTTTTTTGCAATCAATGGAGTCTCCTCATCCTATCGGATTATTGCGTAATCTCACGAACCGTATTTATCCAGGAAGGTGTATATTCTCTTAACTGGCATTCAGTGATCAGTTGAACTAAATACTTTTTATCGATGTCAGTAAACTTGTGTTTATCTTTCAAATCGATCCAGATAATGTCCTTTAAGCTGCGGTCTTCAGCCGCGAGAGACGATTCTTCTGGATCATATCCCAATATACATTTTTGGTCGCCGATATCGATCAGAAAAGTACGCGCGTTTTCAGCCACTTCCTGTGAAAATTGAAAAATAATTTCACCTTTCACCTGCGCCTCTTCTTGTAATTCCCGCAGAACAGCCTGCGATGCGGTCTCGTAAGTCTCGACAGCTCCACCAATAAAGAAGTGTCGTAACTGATTGCGGTTTCCAGCGAATCCATAAGCAAACAGCATTTTCTCATCACGAATGATGATTGCTTGAGCGCGAATTGGCATAATTTTGCCTCCGTTCAGTTCCATGCAAGACATTCAACTATTTACGGATGATTTCCTGCTGTATTTGAGAAGAAGTGCAATCCCTTTTGTACGCTATTTAGCGACGTAATGACCGAGACAGCAAACTGATATAATGAAGTACATGTGTCTTTTGATCTTCGGCAACTAATGAGGGAAAATAATTTCTGAAACACTTATGAAAGTAAACAACTTGAGACATTCAGTCCAACTCAATTCAGGAGGTTACTGTTATGAATGGCCAGCAAGAAATCGAAGTCCGTGCGCTGTATCAACAACTTCTCGAAGGCTGGAACCAACGCAGCGCAGCCGCCATGGCTGCTCCTTTTACAGAGGAAGGTGAATTGATCGGATTCGATGGCAGTCAGATCACAAGACGAGCAGAGATCGCTTCACATCTTGAACAGATCTTCAGCAACCACCTGACTCCCGCTTATGTGGGCAAAGTTAAGACAATTCGTCTTCTGAGTCCCGAAGTGGTGGGTCTACGTGCAATGGCAGGCATGGTTCCGCCTGGACAGACGGACATCCAACCTAACCTCAACACCATTCACACAATGATCGCTGTGAACCGTGAGGGCAGCTGGCTTGTCGCACTTTTTCAAAACACCCCGGCTCAGTTCCATGGACGACCGGAGATGGTTCAAGAATTTACTGACGAGCTGCGGCAGTTGCTGAGATGAGATGTATGAACCAGAGGATCATCGGGCTTCAAGACATGTGACAGGCGGAGTAACGGGAATTTTTTACGGGTGACTTTTGTAACCTTGTTTCCACCTTGCAATCATTTACTGTTTGATGGAAACAAGGTTACAACCAGAGCCAGTGAGCAATTCCCCTTCTTCGCACTCCACATATCTTGATCCCTAGTCTTCCCACTTCCTCCGCAGCGCTTCCACCCAGTCGCCACCACTCAACAAAACCGCACGCCGCCCAAGCGCCCGAATTTGCTCGGGACGCTGTACGTATACATAGCAGTTCATCCTTTGCCCCTGTTCCGTCTCCGCCTCTTGAATCACACGCTCGTACTCATTGTCGCTGTCGATCCCGTGATACCCTTCCAACTCGTCCAAGTCCGGGAGCACCTTGTCCAACTCTTCAAACTCATACAGTTCACCATAGACCTTGCCTTCTCCAGGAACAACAGCCGGATAACCAAACGGCAAATCGTAAAGAACGCCTGAAAGGGTGGCCTTCCAGCAGTCCGAGTATCTTCCGGCAATCAAATCATGATAGGACTGACTTTGGCGCAGTGTGCCATAGACAAACACGTACCCTTTTGGCATCCGCGTCTAATCCCAACCCTCAAGTGTATAAGCCATTTGCCAGAATTGCAGCTCATAGTGGCTGGAGATCACAAAATGCTGGATCATTCGGTTCCGCTCCGCTTCTGACGCGGCTTCCGCCAATTCATCTAACCGATCAATCTGTTCTTGCACCAGATTACCAAACCACTCATCCCCGTATGTGGCAATCCACTTATCATAGATCGGATGATTCGGTTTTGCGTGTGCGTAAATCTTGCCGATCTCCCAGTACAGCCAGTAACAAGGAAGAATCGCCGCAATGATTTCACCGACAGTCCCGAAAGACGCAACTGACAGAAGATGAGTTACATATTTATAAGCTGTGGGCGCTGGTACAAATGAGCGATCAGGCACAATCCCCAGATCGTTAAAAAACGCTTCATGCAGGGCGTGTTCAGCTGACGACGTAGATTGCGCGTGAAACGCAAGCCGCCCGGCCATTTCAAGCGTTGGCGCGCCCGCTGCTGCGAGCGATTGAGCCTTGGCAAAATTCGTCAAGTAGTAAGAATCCTGCTTCAGATAATGGATAAAACGGTTAATATCAAGTGTCCCCTCTGCAATTTCCCGCACAAAAGGATGCACAAAACTCGCTTGCCAAAGCGGATCTACAAGCTGCCGCAATTCAGCAGTAAATTTCATCGTGATTGTACCCTCCTTTGTTAAAAAGCAATAATTATCACCAGATTGGCAGCAAGTAAAACCAATCCATAGAGTACATCCCTCATACCGCGGTGAATCTGTCGATAATAAGTACGGGGACCATTGGTGAAACCGCGGGCCTCCATCGCCACAGCCACGCGTTCGCTGGTGCGAATCGCCTGGCTTAACAGCGGCAAGGCATAAGTGACGATGCGCGTCACCGACCATTTTGCATCCCGCCCGCGCAGCTGACGAGCTGCCCGCAGTTTATGCCATTCTTCTTTAAACATCGGCATAAAGCGAATACCGGCTAAAATTCCATACGCGAATTTCGGCGGCACGCGTAAATCCTGACAAAGACTTACGATGAGATCCGTGAGGTCAGTAGTAGAAACAAACAGCACCCCGTAAGTGACAGAAGTGAGCATGCGAAACGCGAGAACAATTCCGTTAATAACTCCAGTTTTGGAAAAGTGGTACCACAAGAAATGATACACAGTAGCATCATTTGTGGTCGAATAGGCTGCCTGAAAAAACACATAAAAAAAGAAAAATACCGCAAACGGCAGCAACCGTTTCAGCAAGGTGATTAACGAGAGTCCACCAATAGTGAGCATGAGTACGATCGGCGGCACGACCGATAACACAGCTTGCAAAGGATGGTGGACTAGCGCTAATGCAAACAAAACGATCATCGTTATTAGCAGCTTGTAACTGGGATTTAATTTGGCAGCTAGAGACTTGGCCTGCGCTATGGCTGCTTGCTCCATGGAAACGCCTCCCCTCGCCTCAGGCTTGCCCGCTCTTTTGTCAAGCGAGGCGCAAACAAATTGGCTGCTTGCAGCAATCCACGGTCACGCAGTAACTCATCCGGCAGGCCGTCGAACAGCAGGCCGCCCTGTCCCAACACCAGTACCCGTGTGGCATACTGCTCCACAATCTCCATATCGTGCGTTGTCATTAGAATGGCAGCTTGCGTTTGGTGCAACTGTTGCAGTTTTTCAAGAATCGCAAGTTGCGTACGCGCATCTTGCCCAAAAGTAGGTTCATCGAGCAAGTAAAGTCGATGGTGTTCGCGTAGCATGCAGGCCACGCTTAGCCTGCGCTTTTGTCCTTGGCTGAGCGCAAAAGGGCTTAACTCCACGCTGTTTTGCAAACCAAACTCAGCTAATAGCTGCAGGTCTTCCGGATCCGGTTGCCTGTCTCCCACCATTCGGTTGCTGATTTCGTCAATCACTCGCTCGTAGATAAATTGATGCTCCGGATTTTGAAACACAAACGCAATCAGCTTGGAAACGTCAGCGCGACTCAGTTTCTTCAACGGTTTGCCACTCAGTTGAACGGATCCTGCAGTTAGTTTCTTGAGGCCGGCAAGCGCATGCAAAAGTGACGACTTACCGGCTCCATTTTCGCCCAGCACTGCGATCCACTCGCCGGACTGCACAGTGAAGGTTAACTCTTGCCAAACCAGCTTGGCTCCATAGCGCAGTTCACCGTGGTCCAACGCGGCAACAGGCGCCGAACTCTTAGCAGATGCAAGCGTATCTGCTTGCGTGTAACTATCCCCTCCCGTGCGACCGCTCGCTTCCGGCAGCACAATTCCTTGCTCCAAAAGCCATTCCCACTCCTGCGCAATCACTTGCAAAGTGGGTCCAGTGCGATGCAGTCGGCCGGTAGAATCGAGCAAGACGACTCGCTCGACAAACGGAAGCAGCGCATCAAATTTATGTTCAATAATGACAACTGTCTGGCCTTGCCTGATTAATTCCTCGACTTGCTCAAACACCAGTTGAGTCGAAGCAGGATCGAGGTTGGCAGTCGGTTCATCCAACAGATAAAAACTTGGCTGCATGGCAAATGCACACGCCAGCGCGAGCTTTTGCTTCATACCGCCTGACAAGCTGGTGGTAGTTGCAGAACCGTCGACCTGCAGCCCAAACTGCTGCAGGGAAGTATGAATAATGGGATCCATCTCAGCGGGAGGCATCTGTAGATTCTCCAGCCCGAACGCGACCTCATCCTGTACCTCAACCATGCAAAATTGCGCCTCTGGGTCCTGAAACACAATCCCCACTCCGCCAGACTGCAGCACTGCCGGGGCGTAGTTGACCTCTCCTGTCACTGTCGCCTCAATCGAACGCGGCAGCAGCCCTGCGATGACCTGCGACAGCGTGCTTTTTCCGCAGCCGCTTGCACCCAGCAGCAAGACTGACTCCCCTGCACAAAGCGTCAGATCGATCCCTTGCAGAACCTGGCTTCCTTGCTCAAATGACACACTGACGTCCTTTAATTCTACCAAGACTGTTTTCTGCCTGCATTCTATAATTGAAGGGTCTCCACATAGTGGAGACACATTTGTGCTCATCCTGTATTACTCCCTGCCAGCGATCTTGAAGTTGCGCAATACACCTGTTCTCTTCAGCGCATCGCCAATCAGTTTCGGCAGCACTCCAGCCAGAATCGCTCCGCTGATCATCGATACGACTAACCAGCCGATCATGTTGCCAACCGAGTATTGGTTAACGCCCTGCCAGTAGTAGCTGTAAAAGGTATTGCCGATCCCGCCAACCGCCCCGGACAGCATCATCGTTGTTATTCCCCACTTCTGGTAACGCGTAGCTAAAAATGGAATTTCTGCACCAAGCCCTTGAAAGAGCCCAATGAATACAGCTGCCATCCCATAAGGGCTGCCCAATGCAAATTCAGCAAATGCGCCGACTAATTCAGCCAGCAGCGCAGCTCCTGGTTTACGTACGATATAAGCGACCAGACCGCTCGCAATCCACCACAAACCGTTGAATGCGGCTTGCGCAACCGGACTTGCTGCATGCACGACCTGGAACAGAAAATCCCACCCCAGATAAATCGCTCCGCAGACAACGGATAATACAGCAGCCACCACAATTTCTCTCAACTTCCAACTCATTTGAAATCCTCCTTATATATAGCCGAAATCGGAATACAAAATGAAAAACTCCCTTAGCTGCGCAGACCAGCCAAGGAAGCTCTATGTGACGCTTCATCGCTGGCACTTCCTCCCGCTGGTATGATCCAGATCGAGTCTAAAGGGTTAGCATTCGCTTCTCAGCCAATTGAGGCACCCCTAGTACCAAGGCGTATTCAGTTGTTTCCTGCCATGAACATATCACTAGTTCACTTTGTTGTAAATACTCTATTTTGTTGGTAGTGTAGGAGTATCTACTTTTTAAGGGAGGTTTCGAGCCATGAGTTCGACTGCTCATCAGGAATTGTTACAACGGTTTGAGCAAGGTGTGGAGGCCCTGGAACAAGCGATTCAAGGGCTAACTGAGGAACAATTGCTTTTTCATAAAGCGGCTGGTAAATGGTCCATCAAACAGATCGCCATTCACGTAGCCGATACGGAACTCGCTATATCATTTCGTCTGCGCAACATCTTGTCAGTCGATCGCCCGCCCGTCCAGCCATTTGATCAAGACAAATGGACCGAAGGGCTGCACTATGAACAGCAGGACCTGGCCACTGCTCTATCTTACTTCAAGATACTGCGGCAAGGGAATGTCGCTCTTTTACAATCGATTTCCGACTCGGATTGGCAGCGTGTTGGCGTTCATCCTTCGATGGGCGACGTCACCCTGGAGTCGCTCGTCCAGTTGTACACCAAACACGTTTACAATCACGTGGAGCAGATCAAACAAAGTCTTGCGGCGCAGCAAAACGGGTAATTTACTCTGGCACTACATATTCACAAAAAAGGAGGGGATGCACAAACGCATCCCCTCCTTTTTTCAGTTCCCTCTTACTCCCTAATATGAGGCTATATGTTTTTCAACTCGGTCAATAAGAAAAAATGGAGAAAGAAGGCCAGTAAGGGAACTGCTTTCGCCGCGACTTTTGCCTGCAACCTGAGCAAGAAAGCAGTTCCCTTACTGGCGTATTTTCTTTTCATTTTTACTTGATTGACCCTGTCTTCTCGTACCGATCGGCGAGAATATCAATCTCCTTTTTCAGTTCAGACACCAAATCTTCCTCCGGTATTTTCCGGATGATTTCCCCGTAACGAAACAGCATGCCTTCACCGCGTGCTCCGGCAATTCCGATGTCCGCTTCTCTCGCCTCGCCAGGGCCATTTACCGCACAGCCCAGAATGGAAACTTTAATCGGCGCCTTCACTTTCGCCACATACTCCTCGATTTCGTTGGCGATGCTGATCAAGTCAATCTCAATTCTGCCGCACGTCGGGCAAGAAACAAGCGTGACTGCATTGGAAATGATGCCAAACGTTTTGAGCAGTTCACGCGCCACTTTAATCTCTTCGACAGGATCTGCGCTCAAAGAAACGCGTACAGTACTGCCAATGCCCATCGACAGCAGCGTGCCAAGACCGGCAGCGCTTTTGACAGTTCCGGCAAACAGTGTGCCCGATTCTGTGATCCCTAGATGCAGTGGATAGTGAAACGACTCGGCTGCTTTGCGATACGCTTCAATTGCCAGCGGCACATTAGAGGCCTTCATCGAAACGATGATGTCTTCGAAATTGAGATCCTCCAGAATGTGGATATGGTGCAGCGCGCTTTCCAGCATGCCATCTGCTGTGGGATAGCCGTATTTGTCCAAAATATGCTTCTCGAGCGATCCGGCATTGACGCCGATGCGAATCGGAATGCCCCGTTCCTTGCAAGCCTTGACCACCGATTCAACCTTTTCACGCTTGCCAATATTTCCCGGGTTGATGCGCACTTTGTCGATGCCATTCTCAATAGCTTTCAAAGCCAATTTATAGTCATAATGAATATCCGCTACCAGCGGAATGTGAATCTCTTTCTTAATGTCTTTGATCGCATTGGCTGCCTCCAGGTTGTTAACCGTAACCCGGACAATTTCACAGCCCGCTTCTTCGAGACGATGAATTTGTGCAACGGTGGCTTTGACATCGCTGGTCTTCGTCATCGTCATGCTTTGGATGATGACTTGATCGCTGCCGCCAATTTGCACGCTGCCAACTTGAACCGGCCGTGTTTGTTTACGATGATACATGAATTAGTCTCCCAACTTTGATAAGGATTAAGGGGGATGCAGACTGTACAGTTAAGCTTAACAGAGAAGAAAGTGCAACTTTCTTTACCTTAAGTAGTGGAAAAAACATTCGTTCCTTTCGACGCGACTTTTGCT
>JAQBPP010000028.1 GCA_028287455.1 Bacilli bacterium
TCGAATCAAATGTTCTCGGGCGTCTTCATCAAGCTCCACAGGGTAAGACCCAAGTCCGTGCTCCGGATCAGACAGCGCTCGCTGCATGACCTGCTGTAGTTCTTCCTGGGTCAGCAGGGACAATCGGAAAATTTGGGATCGCGACAACAGGGCAGGATTGACTTCGAAATAGGGGTTCTCAGTGGTTGCGCCGACTAAAATCACCAGGCCTTCTTCCACATAGGGAAGCAAAGCATCCTGCTGGGATTTGGTGAACCGATGAATTTCATCGATGAACAACACCGTTTTCTTGCTATAATATTGTTTCGCTTCCCTCGCGGCGTCAACTTCCTTGCGAATATCCGCTACACCTGATGTTACAGCATTTAATGTCACAAAGCGGGCGGAAGTAGTGCCTGCAATGACGCGTGCAAGGGTAGTTTTGCCAGTTCCAGGCGGACCATACAGAATAAGTGAGGACAAGCGATCCGCTTCGATCGCTCGCCGAAGCAGCGACCCTGTGCCCACCAAATGCCGCTGGCCAACGATTTCATCGAGCGTCCGAGGTCGCATCCGAAATGCCAGTGGCGCCCCTGGATCGTCTTGCATCGAAAACAGGTCCATGACAAACTCCTCCGGACTTATTTGGGTTTGCGCAATTGAATATGCAGATCTCTTAACTGCCGATCTGTAACAGGTGAAGGCGCCTGAGTCATCGGATCTGTGCCCGAAGCAGTTTTCGGGAACGCAATCACATCCCGCAGCGATTTCATACCCGCCATCAGCATGATAATGCGATCAATCCCGAATGCAATTCCTCCATGCGGCGGTGTCCCATATTCAAATGCATCCAATAGGAAGCCAAACTGTTTTTTCGCTTCTTCCAAAGTAAAGCCAAGCAGTTCAAACATTTGCTCTTGCAATTCCCGCTGGAAAATCCGCATTGAACCGCCGCCAATTTCAAACCCGTTCAATACAATATCGTAGGCTTGTGCCCGTACAGCGCCCGGGTCTGACTTCATCAGGGGAATGTCTTCCCACATGGGCATCGTAAACGGATGGTGCATCGCTGTAAATCGTTTCTCGTCGTCGTCCCATTCCAGCAGCGGGAACTCGGTTACCCAGAGAAACTTATACTCATCTTCCGCAATAAGTCCGGATTCCTTGCCGATTTTTAAGCGCAAATTGCCCAGTGCATCATGTACCACTTTGGGTTTTCCCGCGACGATCGCAATCAGATCATGGCCTTGCACATGGGTGACCTCACTGATTGCACGGATTTCTTCTTCACTGAGGAATTTGGCCACCGGGGATTTCATACCCTCCGGCGTATAGGCAATCCAGGCTAATCCCGATGCCCCATACTGCTTAACAAACAGTTCGAGATCGTCAATTTGTTTGCGCGTAAAGGTGCCTCCGCTTGGAATGAGCAGCGCCTTGACCAGACCGCCCGCTTCAATTGTGGAACGGAACACTTTAAAAGCGGACTGTGCAACGATGTTCTGCAAATTCACCAGTTTCATGTCAAAGCGCAAATCCGGCTTGTCCGAGCCATATAACTCCATCGCTTCTGCATAAGTGATGCGCTGAAAAGGTCCCGGTACTACTTTCCCTAATGTGTGTTCAAACAGACCGCTGATCATCTGTTCCATCATCGCTTGAAACTTCGGCAGCGGTATGAACGATTGCTCAATATCCACTTGTGTAAATTCCGGCTGCCGGTCTGCGCGCAAATCCTCATCGCGAAAACAGCGGGCCACTTGAAAATAGCGTTCAAAGCCGCTGACCATGAGCAGCTGTTTGAACAGCTGGGGGCTCTGGGGCAGCGCGTAAAACTCTCCATCATGCAGCCGGCTGGGAACGAGATAATCCCGCGCGCCTTCCGGGGTGGATTTGGTCAAAATTGGCGTTTCCACTTCCATAAATTCGTTACTGTCGAGGTAATCGCGAATGTATTTAATCGCTTTATGCCTTAGTTCAAATGTCTGCCGCATGACCGGCCGTCTGAGGTCCAGATATCTGTGTTTTAATCGAACGTTTTCGTCCACATCAATGCGGTCTTCAATATAGAACGGCGGGTTTTTCGCGGCGTTCAGGATTTCCAGCTGCAGCACCTGAACTTCGATATCTCCTGTTGCTATCTTCGGATTCACTGTATCCGGGTCACGTTTCACTACTTGCCCCCGGACAGAGATGACAAACTCGTTGCGCAATTGATTGGCCGTTTCCAGCGCCTCGTTTGACAGTTTGGCTGCGAAGACAGCCTGTACAATGCCGCTGCGGTCCCGCAGATCGATAAAGATGACCCCGCCTAAATCGCGCCTGCGCTGCACCCATCCTGATAACACTACTTCTGATCCTACATCATTGATCCGCAGCGCCCCTGCCTGGTGCGTTCTGATCAGAGATATACCTGCTTTGTCCGCCACTTAATTCCACTCCCTCTATCTGTTAAGCCTGTATAGTCGCAGTTGCCTGTTCACCCGCGCAGCTGAAGCAAGTAATCGGCCAGCTCCGCAAGCTGCTGATTCACTTGTTCACCGGTCTGCATGTTCTTCACTGCAGCTGCTCCCTGGGCAAGCTCTTGCTCGCCCAGGATCACGACAGACCTGGCACCGCTGCGGTCTGCTGCCTTGAACTGCGCCTTGATTCCTCTGCCTAAGTAGTCCTTGTCAACCGACAGGCCCCTTTTGCGCAAGTCCATTACTAAAGATGCCGCAGCAAGATCGGCTTCCTCTCCCAGCGCCACGACATACACATCCAACCCGGAGCGATCAGGAATCGAAAGCTGTTGACTCTGCAGCGCCAGCAGGATCCGCTCCAGCCCGGCGCCGAATCCAATCCCCGAAAGCGCCGGCCCGTCAAGCTGCTCCGCCAGTCCGTTATACCGGCCGCCACCAATAATCGTTGTGCCCGACTCGATAATTTCAAAAGCGGTCTGCGTATAGTAGTCCAGTCCTCTGACAATGCGCGGATTGACTGCAAACGGCACACCTGCCGCCTGCAAGTACTTCTGCACCGAGGCAAAGTGTAACGCACATTGCTCACATAAACAGTCCAGCATGACCGGCGCATTCTTCGTCGCTTCCTGGTCGTGCTCCACCTTGCAATCGAGGATGCGCATCGGGTTTTTCTCGTACCGAAGCTGGCAGTTCTCACACAGGCTGTCTTTCACATCTGCGAGGAAATCCATCAGCCGCTTCCGATATTCCGCTCTGCAGGCGGGACAGCCGACCGAATTGAGCTGCAAGGACAAATTTTGAATCCCCAGCTCTGTCAGCACCGTCATCGCCAGCGTGATCGCTTCGGCATCCAGGCTGGGCTGATCCGAACCCAGATATTCCACGCCAAACTGGTGCAATTGCCGATAACGCCCTGCCTGCGGTTTCTCATAACGGAACATCGGCCCCATATAATACAACTTCAAAGGCAGAGGCGCCGCATACAGCTTGTTTTCGATCACACTGCGTACAACGCCTGCTGTGCCCTCCGGACGCAGCGTGATGCTGCGGCCGCCTCGGTCTTCAAACGTGTACATCTCTTTGGACACAATGTCGGTGGTTTCGCCGACGCCGCGCAGAAACAATTCCGTATGTTCAAAAATTGGCGTGCGAATCTCCTGCACCCCAAACCGGCGGCAGATGTCCCGGGCCAAAGCCTCGACATACTGCCAGCCTTTTACTTCATCCGGCAGAAAGTCATTCGTGCCGCGCGGACGATGGATCGACATGCCGAACCCTCCTTGAAAACAGGCAAAATGTATACGCTTTGTTTCATATAAAAAAACCCTCATCCATGACACCTAAGCGTCAGGGACGAGAGCAAACTCCCGTGGTACCACCCTTACTTGGAACTTAATATTCCCACTTCCGCATAACGCTGCGATTCGCGCCGCAGACTTCTGCCATCACCTGCTGTCAGGCGGCATCGTCCAGGTTTTCCGAGGTGTCGTTCCATACCCGATTTAGAGAAGCACTTGCAGCCGTGGCGCTTCCTCTCTGGCTAAATCATGGACAGTATGTACTGTTTCTCTTCATTAAATCATTTATTGAATTGGCCATATTATACCATCTTCATAAGATTATTCAATACGTGCCCATGCTTCATCAAGTAATTGTAACTTTTTCTGCACTACTTCGTCAATCGTCTCCACATAGGCTTTTGGCTCCCGGGGATTGCCATGCCGCCCAAACGATTTGCCGCCAGCTGCGACAAACTTGGTCGATGCTCCTCCGCCCAAACCGATGATGCATTGCCGCTCTTCCATAATCGCGATGTTATACACACTTTCTTTGCCGGGCAAAGCATATCCGATATTTTCGAGGTTCCCCAGAATGTCGCGCTGGCGATAAACGTAATACGGATTGTACCCCAGCCCTGCCGCCCATGCCTGCGTTTCCTCCATCATCAGACGCACCAGCTCGGAATGCGGGATTTCAAAACGGCCTTTTTCACGGTTGACCACCGCTGTACGTTTAAACGACAGGGTATGCACAGTAACCGCATCCGGACGCAGCGCTTCAATTCTGCTCCGTGTGTTAGCGACATCGTCCAAGTCTTCACCAGGCAAGCCCAGGATGATATCCATGTTAATGTTGGAAAACCCAGCCTCTTTGACCAGGTGAAAACGGCGATCGACTATATCCGGTGTATGCCCGCGGCCAATTTCTTTTAAAGTCTCCGCTTTGAATGTCTGAGGATTCACCGAGATCCGCCCTACGCCATGTTTTCGCATGACTTCCACACGATCCGGTGTGATCGTATCCGGTCTGCCCGCCTCCACAGTAAATTCGCGCCAGCTGTCTGCTCCCGGAATGTTTTTGCGTAAAGAAGCAAGCATCCAGTCGAGCTCCGGTGCATCCAGCGCTGTTGGCGTGCCCCCGCCTACATAAACGGAAGTCACCCGAATTGCGTGCCGCGCTAAAAAATCGCCCATTTGCTGAAATTCATAATCCAATGCTCGCAAAAAGTCGGCTGCATACGCACGCTTTTCAATCATCGAATACGCAGGAAAAGTACAGTACGCACAGTGTGTGGGGCAAAAGGGGATCCCCACATATACGCTAGCTTCTTTGTACAACTGATAAAGATCTGGCAGAACTGTTAACTGACGATCGGCAATAGCAGTGAGCAGCGCCGCACGTTCCGGTGTGATCCGATATTCTTTTTGCAAATCCTGTTCGATCTGCGTGAGAGGCTGCCCTTGCTCCAGCCGGCTGTGTACCAGCTTCAGGGGCCGGATACCCGTTAAAATCCCCCAAGGCTGGCACTTGCCCGTCAACTGTTCCATCACATCATGAACGGCGCGCAGCACCAACTGCTTGCCCTGTCTGCGCTGCGCCTTATCAGCAGTTTCATCCGCTTCCGGTTTATCGTTTGATTTCCGCTGCGCTTGTGCTCGGTAATTTGCAATTACCTCACGATCTGCAGTCTTAAGTTCGGCAAGCGTTACAATCGCCTTGGAACTGTCAGAATTCAATTGGATTTGCATGTCATAGTAGTTTTCCGGTTGTTCTGTAGGCAACTCAGCAGCCAAGTCTGACCATCTGAGCACTAAATCCTCATCAAACAGCAAAAGAAGGCGTTCAATTTCCTCACGCCATTCAAACCCGGTTGCTGCAGCAAACATAAGCATTTGACATCACCTCTAAGTCCCGCGCATTCTCATCTGAGTCTAGCTGTTGCGGTGGGGGATCGTCAACCTGCCTATCGAATTCTGCTTTTTAACGATTCAATCTCCCATTTGGTGATGCCAAATTCCTGCGCAATTTCAACATCGTTCAGATAACCCGATTTTGCCACAAAGTCATGAAAATCAATCGCCAGCAGCCTGTCTTTGGACACCTTGTCCGACTGATACCCAATCGTCGTACGCATGGCAAATCCTCCCTGTATTTTTGCTTATGATGCTCCGCAATACAGGGAATCATGCAGCTGTGTTAAGATTTAAACAAGCTTAGGTAATGGGTGGAGTGTCCGGATGAGAATCGATCGGCTTAAACTTACTGTTTTACTCACAGCTGTCATTGCAGCTGCTGTTTTGGGCTGGGCACTACTGCATCCTCATTGGCACTTTCACACCCTGCAGAAGTCAGTCGAAACGATTCGGCATGCCGGGATGTGGAGTGCTGCACTGCTCAGCGGTCTTATCATTGTCCAGGCACTCATTCCTTTCGTTCCATTTGCGGTACTCGCCGGAATCAATGTGCTTTTGTTTGGATTCATCGAAGGTTTTGTCCTTAGCTGGATTTCCGCTGTGATTGGATCCACTGTGATGTTCTGGGTGGTTCGCTTGTGTGCACAGGATTTTTTCGTGAAAAAACTTGCTGGACAGAAATACTATGAAAAGTTTGCTCATTTGCTGCAAAACAACGGATTCCAGGTGATTTTGGCCGCACGATTAATCCCCGTGATTCCCCTGAGTGTCGTAAATCTATCTGCTGCCGTCTCACCGATGCGATTCCGCGCCTTTTTCTTCGCATCATTAATTGGAAAACTGCCCATCATAGCGGCCGAATGCGCGTTAGCCGCAGGGCTATTGAATGCGAAGCAGCATGTGCTGCTGTTCCTCCTAGGTGCAAGCGGGTTGCTCGTGATCGCAGGGATCAGCTTCCTATTGCGAAAGAAGCTGATCAGATGACTACAGCAGTGCTAGTGCCCGCGCCTCTTCCAATGAATGGGGCAGTTCTTCTCCGATGAGCTCCAGGCACATGATCACATTCAGCGACCACTGAGAAACCATATTAGTTGATAGCCACGGTAGTTCATGCAGGGGGTTTGCAAGAATATGCTCCAAGTCAGGAGCCGTTTGCATCTGCTGTGAATACTTTTGCGTGCCATATCCGTCGCTCGAAAATACAAGCCGCCAAGCCAACTGCGCAAGCTCACGATCGCCGTTGTGGACAGACGCGTACGCGGTGAGTCCCGCTGAAGAGATGTGATGACCGTAGCCTCTTCCCGGGATCACACCCTCCGTCCGCTTGATTTTTTCTTCCCTCGGCAGGTTGTAGAAGGCTCCTACCTCGGCCAACATTTCTTCCCACACCGGATCTTTGAGCATCTGAGTGGATTCGATCCATACTTGAGGGCCGCCCATACATACGGCTAGATGACCTCCCGAATCTTTCCCCATATAGAAAAGCTCACCAGTCTTTGGATCATAGCCATAGGTCGCAAGCGGCGTCAGACGGAAAGGCAGTTGTTTCAGGCATTCGATGCCAGCCTTCAGCTTATCGCGATAAGCCGTGTCCTCATAACGTTCCCAGCGGGTCAGCCAGTTAGATGTAAAAGAAGACCAATCTGGACCCATGCGGGCATGGGTCGGATATTCGTCTTTTGGAAAATAGGCCCTCATCGGATCGAGGTTCTGCGTCGTATAATCCGAATCTTTCACCTCATCCATGATGTCCCCGATTCTTTCATCCGCGGTTAAATAGTAATAGAAGCGGTGAAGTCCAGCCATGCTGATGCGCGCTTCCTTGCAGCCGCAGCCCCAGTGCACAACATTGTGGCGCGATCCAAGGCCCGCGTATTCTCCAATATGATATACATCCACCTCGCTAGTATGACGGGTCATCGCTTCCGCCAAACGGAACACGTCTTCCCGTCCACTCCTCAGGAACATATACCACAGCCACATGTTTGGAACGAGCTCAGTATTCTGCCAGGCGCAGCCGCCAATATCATACCGCCAGGTATGGCGCACAGGGTCATAACTGTGCATGAAATCACCGTAATCCCAAAAGCCGTACCATCTTCTCTGTTCGACTTCCTCTTTGTAAAACTGCACGGCTTCGTCCAGCTGCCCCTCCAGAAACGTTTTGGCCGGTGTGCTTCTGTCGGGCAGACTCCACACCCCGAATGCTTTGGCCTGATGATAATATTCCGGCTCGCAGCGGAGCAAAGCAGGTGAACGCGTTTCCTCGACCAGCTTCCTGAGCAGTTCCTGGTCCGGCGTTTCTTCCAAACACCAGATGCGAAGCTCGCTCGTATTCGCAATGCCATACGGCGTACTGCGCATTTCTTCAAATCCTTCATACGAAGACGTCACGTGGGTTTCCGTATCGTAATGGCGAAGATCCATAACCCGGGTATCGGGAGACCAAAACCATACTTTTAAAATCGATTCATCTTTGGATACCTGTTCCGCCTCCAGGGAGGAAGGGTGCTTTTCCCAGAAATTTTTGACCCCAACTGCGAGTCCGCCTCCTTCGCTGCCCGCCAGCAGCAGGCCGCCTGCGCGCCGGCCTTCGCCCGCTTTCAGCCAGGAGCACGTTTCTTTCGTTCTTTTCCAAATGGTGTAATTATCGGTGGAGTTCTGCACAATCTTAAAGCTGTCCCAGACCGGCGAATCGGCAAGCAGGCCCAGAAATTTTTCATCTTCAACCGAGTCAAACGCAATAGGCTCCCCGTAAAACTGCTTCCGATACAAGTCTTGATATTTCCCCGTTGTCCGAATCGTCATCAAATGCTTAGGGGATTCGCTGAAAAATCCGTTATCGCCGGCGATTCGCACATGCCGATTATATAAAGGTCCGGACATTGGAACCGAGAATGCCATCCCCAGTCCTTTAATGAAATCCTTGTGTGGATTCCCATCGTAGATGAAGGAATGAACAACGTTAAATGAGTCAACTCCTGTATAAAAGTAGAGCCGCAGCTTGAAAGGAAGCCACTGCCTGGTGCCTGATAAATTCTGATGCACGCCTTCGATTCTCACCACCCCGCGAACCGGCCCCGATTGCTCGATCACCGTGCGCAAGATCTTGCTTTGAAAATGCTCTTCCCGCAAAACCCGGTTACCGGAGAGCTCATTTTGCTCCTCGCGTATACAAATTAATCTTCCATCTGTACAAATAGTACTATTCCCGCGGTGAATCGAGCGGATGATGCTGTTTCCCTGCCGTCCCAGTTTGAATAAGAGGCGGCCCGTATTAACTTGAATTTCCTCATCATTTGCTTCTATTTGCAGTGGAACATCAGGTGTGGCGGGCACCCCTTTGCCAAGAGAGAAATGCTCTGCTGAAACATCCTGGTTAAAGCAAGCAGAATGCGCTGTCCATTTGACGCTGCCATCAGCCCAAAATGCTGTAGGCCAACTCTGAGTCGGAATTTGTTTCCCCGACGGCGTTGTTAGTGATAGCAACTCATCCCGCTGAAGTGTCCCTTCTTCCCATGGAATTCCCCACGTTACTCCAGACGGCACGATTGGTGCCGATTTCAACCAGTTTAATCGTGTAGGCGACGTCGTAGTATTCACTGTTTTATCTCTCCCTTAGCTATTTCTTCTGCTGCACTTTTGTATAAGCGTCATTGATTTCTTTGATGTAGTCATCCCCGCCGCTTTTACGCCACAAATCTAGCGAAGCCTGCAAGCCCGCATCGTCAATTTGGCCGACGATGTATTTTATTCTGGCATCGTTTAAGATATTGTCTAGTTGTGTGCCTTTCTGTGCATACGTATTGGAAAGCAGCGGTTCTGCAGGATTTGGAACTACAATCTTCTCATTGGCTTGTTCTACTTGATCGACCAATTTAGAAGTGTCGGTCTGTGCTGCTTTTGTGTACAATTCAGATGGAATTGACATTTCTAATTGGGTCAAACTATTTGTGTCTGGGTCACTTTGCTTAGTAGCTACTGCGGCTCCGTTTTGCACTGTGTAATTGATGCCTTCGACACCATTCCAGAGCAAATCTTGGGCTTGTTTGTCGTTTAGTTTATCTAAAAATGCCAATACTTTTTTTACATCACTTTCTGTCTTGACCGACTCTTTGGGAATTGCATAAAAACCTGCGTATCCTGAGGTGGCTGGACTTTTCAGTCCATTTGGTCCGGCAATTGCACCGATAATACCAAGTTTCATATTGGGATCTGTTTTTAATAACACATTGGCACGATCCGCAACGTCTATCATTACACCGGCCTGCTTATTCACCACCGGATCATTCCATTTGGTAGAATCGAAAACGGCAAAATCTTGATTGATTAATTTCTCTTGGTATAATTTTCGGAAAAATTTCAATGCATCCAGATATTGAGGAGTAAACTGAGCCGGTATCAGCTTGCCATCCTTATCTTGTCCCCATTTATTCGGAACACCGAACCAAGTCTGCATGATGTCAAAGGGGCCGGCATACTTCGACACTACCATTCCATAAGTACCGCCCTTACCATCCTTGTTAGGGTCTTTGGTCTTAAAGGCTACCAGCATGTTGTAAAAATCATTAATCGTTTTCGGTTCGGATAGTCCTACATTTTGCAGCCAATCTTTACGGTAAACAATGGCATTTCTCCCAAGTGGCCTTGATCTGTAAATTCCATACACTTTTCCATCAATCGAGCTGTTATTCAGCACTATTGGGTTGGCTTTGCTTAAGTTCGGATAGTCCTTCAGATAAGGTGTGAGGTCCCAAAATGCGCCCGATTTTGCCGCATTGACAAAACTTGAGGTTTTATCTGTAATCAGCATTACCATCGGCAAACTGCCAGAAGCAAGCGTTATATTGATTTTGTCAGCATAAGAAGAATTGGGTACCCATTGAATTTGTATATCTGTGTTTGTGTACTTGTCCAGTGCCTGTATCACGGGGTTGCTTTTTGGATCCGTATGGTCCGGACTAAATGAATCTGACATGATCGTGATTGTATAGGGCTGACCCGCAGCCGTGGTGCCCCCTTGCTGTGCAGATGTACCGCATCCTACAACTACTGAAACCATCAGCGGTGCTAGACAACATGCAGAAATCGATCGCTTCCAAGACTTATTTAGATTCATCATTTTTATCCCCTTTTCGATTGTAATCCTTGGTTAAAGACAGTATAAAAGAGCGGCATCCCCCCATAAAATCTGGCAGCAACAGCCATTATCCTTTCACTGCCCCTACCATCACACCTTTGACAAAGTACTTCTGCAGCCATGGGTAGACCAGCATAATTGGAATCGAACTGACCACGATAACGGCCATTTTAACCGATTGATCCGGCGGCTTAACGAAGGTTGGATCCATCGAGGAAGCATCTCCGATCGTCCCCTGCGACATCATGACAAATTGCTGGAGTATCACCTGCAGGGGCCATTTCGCTGAGTCATTAATATAAAGCAGTGCACTAAAGAAGTCATTCCAGTGGCCGACTGCGTAAAAGAGAGCAAACGTTGCCAAAACAGGCTTGGACAACGGTAGTACAATACGCCAAAAAATACCTAAATCCGTACAGCCATCAATACTGGCGGACTCTAGTAAAGAAGGCGGTAATTCTTGAAAGAAATTTTTGATAATAATCAGGTTAAACGCGTTTATAGCTCCCGGAATGATCATCGCCCACAAGGAATCAAGCATCCCTAATCCCTTTACAACCAGGAACGTTGGGATCATTCCACCCCCGAAAACCATAGAAAAGACCACTAGATTCAAAACCGTGTTTCTTCCGATCAGATGTCGGCGAGATAGCGCATACGCCATTGTTGTGGTAAACAACAAATTTACAACTGTGCCAACTACTGTTACATAGACCGATACCAATCCACTTTTAAATAAGGTATCAGTTGAAAAGATATACTGATAGGCGTTGAGAGAGAATGTTTTGGGAATCAGAAAAAACGCCCTTGAAGCCAACTCCGTGCTGGTCGCAAATGAGCCAGCAATTACATAAATAAACGGGATTACAGTAACGATTGCAAAAACACTAAGAAGTATATAATTGATAATATCAAACATGCGTCCGCCGACTGTGTTCGTTCTCATTCGCCTTCCCCCTTTCTATACACTTAGAAAATACCTGACTCCCCCGATTTTCTCGCCAGGAAATTGCTTCCAAAGATCAGTACGACTCCGACTATAGCCTTAAATAACCCAACCGCAGTACTGTAGCTGAACGAACCTTGGGTAATCCCGACAGAATAGACATACGTATCAAAAACATCTGCAACTTGACGATTCAAAGCATTTGTCATCAGGAAGATTTGCTCGAAACCGTTATCAAGAGATGCACCCATTCGCAAAATGAGCAGTATGACAATCGTACTGCGGATCGAAGGAAGCGTTATATTCCACAATTGCCGCCATCTTCCCGCGCCGTCGACAATTGCTGCCTCATACAGCTGAGCATCTACGCCCGCTAAGGCAGCCAGGAAAAGTATCGTTCCCCACCCGGTTTCTTTCCAAATGGTCTGCATCACAATCAGGGGTCTGAACCAAGTTAAGCTGGTCAGAAAATCGATTTGCCGTCCAAACAGGTGTGAAACTAATTCACTCACGATTCCACCTTCTGTTGTGAAGAAAACGTAAGTGATGCTCGCTACAATCACCATCGACATAAAGTGTGGAACATAAATAAGCGTTTGAACTGTCTTTTTAAAGACAGCTTTTCTGACCTCGTTCAACAACAGCGCTAAAATAATCGGTGCAGGGAAAAAGAAGAAAATGTTGTATGCGGATAGAATCAAAGTGTTTTTCAATAACCTGAAAAAATCAGGATTCATGAAGAAGTTTTTGAAATTATCTACACCTACCCAGTGGCTGCCAAAAAAACCAAGGTAAGGTTGGTAATCTTGGAATGCAATCAAAATTCCCCACATCGGTACATATTTGAAGACCAAAAAGTATAAAGCCCCAGGAAAGAGTAGAAGGTAAAGCCATTTGTCTCGTTTAAGTTTTGTGAAGATCGTCTTCTTAGCTGCAGGACGAACCGTTGACAGTACCGGTTCCTGCACCGGCACATTTTCCATAAGCTCTGTCTCACTCTCCTTCTAAAACAAGTTGAACCATGTAAACTATGCCTGTCCTATCTCAACTTACTGTAATTAATGGTAACTACACATACCCTTTACCGACAATAACACTTTCTTGAATTTCCCCATGAATGCCGTTTATACTTTCTTGCAAGATTTCCACTATCTTGATTTTGAGCGATTCAACTGATGCCCACGCCGCTTCGACGTCAAATAAGACCGGAGTTCTGGATAAAACTCCGGTCTTAACAAATAGGTTTGCTTCGATTAATGAGTTTCAAACAAGGTTTTTACAGCGTTTAATTCCCGATATAGGCTGGGAGTCATACCTTCCAGTTTTTTAAAAATACGGTTAAAGTAACTATGCCGATAGCCGACACGTTCCGCTACATCATTGATTCTAAACTCCGTAGTTCTTAACAGCTCTTTCGCTGTGTCCATTCGAATTCCAGTTAAATAATCAATAAAGTTTACTCCGGTGACCTGCTTAAAAGCCTTGCTTAACGTATAAGGATTCGTACCGATAAGTTCAGCGTAGAATTCCAACGAGTAATCGGTCATATAATGACTTTGCAAATGTTCGATTACTTTGTCCACCATGACTCGAATCTGTAAATCATGCAGATTCGCCAAATGCTGCATTAAAGGCTGAACCACCTTCAACTTAAACCACTTTAACATCTCGTCAGACTCTTTAAGCTGAGACAATTGCATAAACAAGTTTTCACTCTGGAAAATCTCGATAGGATTCATACCGAGCAACAGGATGTTATTCTGAATGCTGCCTAACAACTGGAGCATTCCTTGCTGCACAATCAATTCTTTCGAACCGTTTGTCGACAATTCCTGTAAAAAGTGCTCGATCAGCTGCAGGACCTCGTTTTCAAGCCCCATACGAATTCCATGAATAATCTCCTTCTCCAGTGTGAATGGATAACTGTATTTCTGCTGTCGTTCAATCTGATTCAACTGTTCAGTCTGGATGATCTGGTGGTGTTGAATCAAATTTCGATAGCTAAGAGCACGTTTGGCTTCTTCAAACAAATAATGGATGTGCTTCACTGAAGTTGCACTTTGGCTAATGGCAACTGTAACCTTCACAGAAAGGATTTGTTGAATAGCCTGAATGCACGTTTCACAGTATTTATGAAGAATTGTTTTGATTTCATCATTCGTTTTAATGGAGGGAACCATGGCCAATAAACCGATAGATAAGTCATGGAAATTGATTACAACCGAATCAACCTGCATATCTTTCCTTAATTCATCCATGATATTAGCAGCTAAGTATGTCACCAGCCCCTCATCTCCCGGCGAAAATCTCCCATCGAGATTAGAAAATCCAGTGAGTTGAATAATCAACGCGATAAATTGTTTGTCTTGCACTTCCCAGCCGTAGTGTTTCATGCTATCTCTTAAATTGTTTTCGGTCAGTGAAAAGAAATAACCCTGGACAAGTTGCAGGATAAAACCATCTTTCATATGAGGAAGCTGCTGCTCCAGTTTGCTCTGGAGTGTAAGGCTTTCCTTCGTCAAATGATGCCATTTGCTCTCGATCAGATCAAATTCATCTTGATCCACTAACTGTGACTGACTCTCCTTATCCACAGCCAATAGTCGTACCAACCGTTCAATTGGAGTATAGAGTTTACGGGAGGCCAACCAGGATAGAAAAAATGCTAAGAGCAATCCACCTAAGCTGATCCAGATAATGATCATGGAAGTAAAAACAACAGGCGCCGTGATCGATGTCAATGGTACTGCTGAAACATAGTTCCATGAGGTGCCAAGCCTTGAAAATTGGACGAATGAAACTGAATAAGTTGAATTTTTCCAGGTCAATAGGAAAGATCCACTACTCCCCTGATGTTTCATTACCGCAGTTCGAATCTGGCTCTCAAGATCTGACGGATTCGCTTTGCTGCCGTTGACAATCCAACCGCCCGCTTGCGTCAACAGAAAGGTCGCACCTTGATCAGATGGGGTAATCGTATTCAGCATTTGCAAAACTTTATTTTGATCAAGCGTAACAACTAAAACTCCAAATGGCGTAGAACTGCCGCCTGGAATTTTATTCACGAAGGAAATAGGTGATAACGTTGTTGGGCTGCCCTGTTTCTGCGATAAATCCGTCCAGTAAACCGAATTTTTCTGCAGTAAAAGGGACTTATATTCCTTTATATCGTTCTGATCGGTTAATGGGTAATAACCATTTAGAGTGAATAAACCTTGACTGAAGCCGTTCACATATAGCTTAACGTCATGAATTAGGGGATCAGATGCTTCCATAATCAATAAAGTTTTCGAAATGTCCCGCATCATGGAAAAATTATTAGAAAAGTCCAGGTTCTTTAAATCATCGTTAATACTGGGATCAAAGGCCCAGTGAGTAGTTGACAGTTCCAAATGCGCAAACTGATCATCGATAAAGCCAACTTTTTGGATAATTTGGTTTTGATGAATTTCTTGCATTTGATTTTCAATGTGCTTGCCCACCAAAAAATAAATGAACAAACCAACGATCAATCCAGGAATACTTGAGATAAATAAACTTACGATCAAAGTTTTACGATAAAAATTTCTAGGATAGCTTCTCTCTGGCTGGAGATGTCGTGCGATTCCACTAACCAACTCTATCACCTCCAAAATCCAACAGTACTATCATTATCTCTTCATCAGTCATTTCATTCCGTTCTATACAATTTTCCATCCTTGATGCTTGGAAGACTCTCAAAAGGTGGAACATCAACCATATGTAGATTACCGTACCCGGACATATCGCTGGTAAATAAGACTTGTTTTCCATCTGGACTAAACCGAGGGTGAACGTGAATTTTTTGGATATGAAAGCTGCCGCGATGTTTGCAAAGAATACGAGGTCCTTCCATCCCTTCCGCCGATTTTTTCCAAAGAAAAATACAATCCTGGTACCGTTCACCGTGGTAAGCGTTCGCTTGTTGTCCGTCACCTACGATCAGATTGGAGTTGTTCGAATGGATATGCATGTTCTGGTAAGGAAATTCAAATTCCTCGCGTTCTGTATTATCGTACCGTACAAACCCCAGAAATTTCCCTTCTTTCTTTTCCAAATTATCAGTAAATCCATGATAACCGATATGCAATCCATCAGCATGCCAGTATTCATGTCCTGCAAATTGATTCGCTGCACCTTCGCGAATTTTCCACGCTTGTTGGGTTTCCAAATTCATCACCCAAATTCGGTGATCCACTTTCTCCCAAGGCCCTTCATGACAAAAGGAAATCAGATGAGGCTGCGTAGGTGATGCATTTACATGCCCGATCCAGCGTTTCTCATCGTGAATCACCTTGGACTCTCCGTTTTCGAGAGAAAGCAAGCAAATTTGGCTATGTGGTCTAAGAGCTTCCGTTTCTTCGAATCCCACATATCCACC
>JAQBPP010000250.1 GCA_028287455.1 Bacilli bacterium
GCTTTGATTTGCTGTCACGGATCATTCGACCCAGTCCGCGCATTCAAAAGGTGGACTCCCATCCGAATGCACAAGCGTTATTTAAAGTGATGCAGCAGCAAGGTATGGAAGGCATTGTGGTTAAAAAAACCAACTCACTTTATCAGTTGGGCGGCAAAACAGATGCCTGGCTCAAAGTAAAATATTATCGTGATGTGATCGCTGTGATTGGCGGTTACACGATCGGGGGCGGAGCTGTAAACGCGATTTTACTTGGGTTGTACGATGCGCAAGGACAACTTTGGTATATCGGACACACTGGCACTGGCAAATTGTCGAAGCGAGAATGGCGAGAGTTGTTGGATCAATTGGCGCCGACAGTCGTACCCGAGCGCCCATTCGTGAATCTTCCGGAACGACACCGCGACGCCTATTGGGTCGAGCCACGCTACACTGTAAAAGTGAATTATGCGGAATGGACAGAGGGGAACGCGCTCCGGCAGCCCAGCATCCAAAGCTTCGTGGACGTTTCACCTCGGGACTGTGTTTTTACAGATGAGATGATGCGCACTTAACTTGAGGCAAAGTCATAGGCTGTAACAGGCTTTGCAGCTTCCACCGGGAGAAGGGGTGTCGATGGGGCATCGTCCACGACGATCAGATGCCATGATCAGGCAAAAACTGAGCAGGTTGACAAAGGAAACTGAGACAAGCGCGACCGTTACGGGGATTTTCTTCAATGATCCATTTTTTGCGATTCCTGCACCTCCACCATGGGCTGCAGTTGATCCTTGTTGGTCCTGCTGGCAAGCGGTGAACTACTGGGGAAAACAGTTAGATCATCCAGAGTCAACTGCCGGGTCGCAGGAATGCCTCGAAATCCGCCGCCAATTTTTTGATGCTGGCCGCGCGTATGCAACTTGTATGGACCGGGTGTATGGACTCAAACGCACCGCTCATTCCACCAAGCCCAGCGCGACATAATCCTGCCAGCTGATCACCCCGTCGCTGGGCAGTCCATGCGCTTTTTCAAATGCTTTCAGTGCCAGCTGAGTACTCACACCAAATCGTCCATCGCAATCTCCCGCGTAAAATCCCGCCCCGCGCAACCGGTTCTGGATGACCTTTACATCTACTCCCCGGTCCCCTTCCGCGAGCCGACGCGGATCCATCGTGGGTTCACCTAACGGATGTCCAAGTATGTACACAGGTGTTCCCACTTTAACCCACTGATATAACTCTTCCACATCGCGATTGTGCATGCGCACACACCCATGGCTGGCATCGTGTCCGATGGAGAACGGCCGGTTGGTGCCATGGATGCCGTAAATTCCCCAAGGCACATTAAGACCGATCCAGCGTGTTCCAAACCCATCCCCCCAATTTTTGTATTTGTTGATCACATGCCACTGCCCAACAGGCGTGGGGGTTTCGGGCTTTCCCAATGCAATAGGATATTTCTTAAAAACTGCCCCATCCACTAATACATACAATTGATTTCGCTTCGGATCAAGTTGCAGCACAACTGTTTTGCCAGGCAGCATCTGTTTCACGGTCGAGACTGCTGACGGGTGCGGACCCGGGGCAATCTCGTTCAAAACAGTCTCACAAGGTTTTGGGTCAATTTTCCACCTGTCCTGCCCTGGGGCTTTGGCTGCCTGAAAGCGGATTTCACGGGTATACATGCGGCCAGAGCTATACAAGATGAGACGGATAGGGACCTCGGCATAAGACGCCTGACCGCTATTTTGCAGCCCATTTTCCTGCTGCTGGTTTGATGGGACTATGCGGATCTCCTCAATTTTTTGGGCGTGCGCAATCAAGCGATCAACAGAATCCAAATCGCTTTGGTTCAATGTAAGCCGCAGAATGGCGTAATCCTGCTCCTTGAAGGCGGTAAGGAACAAATGGACAAGTTCAGTAGGATTCGCATGAGCAATCCGGCTGTACAAATCACCTGCGGACTTTTGAATCATCAAGTCGTGACCCGGGTCGCCGTGATTCCTTCGATGAGTAGTGCTGCCTTCAAAATGAATGCAGAAATGACCTGGAAACCGATTGTCTGGAATTGCGCCCGCCCCGTGCGGCATGCCATTCATCGATGCCGCGATCGAGCGACTGGCTACTTTTACCAGAATGGCTCGTCGATTCCAGCTCCATTTGCCATGATAAATCTCTTTCATGATCGCAGTATCCTGTTTGCTCAAGGGCTGTGCATCCGCGTGTTTGCTGCCCGCCCGGCGCTGAACCTGAAAGGTCAGCCCCGTATCAAGGTCGGTTACCTGAGCATCTGCCATACGCGGCCAGAGCTCGTCCACTTGCTCCCACTGCACCCGTTCACCAAAATGCTTCTTTTCAGCATCCTGCACGTAGCGCAGCAGTTTCGTCTGCGCAGGTTCACGCAATTGATGCCAGTGGTGATCCTGCAGCCCATACAGTTGGCCTGGGTAGTCCAAAATAAATTCAGCGGTTAGTTTTCCGCTTTTCACGACAATGGAAGCCCGCGGCAGTTCGGGCTGTCCCTCCCGTACGATCACCTCACTCTTCAGCAGATCTCGCACGAGCTTTCGTTCGTTTGGCACGGTAGACGTTGTTGTAAAAACAGCACTTGGAGAAGACTTAACCGAGATTGCCATTCCGCCCGCAGCCAGCTCGACCGCATGGGAAACCGGCCCCTGACAGAAACTGACCCAGCTTAAACTGAACAATAGCGAAGTAATCCCTATTCGGAATGCGTTTAACATAGCACACGCTCCAACAGCGCAAAATAAACGTCGCTGAGTAGTGTTTGCAAACTTGGAGGGGATATCCTTGGATAAAGAGAAATACGCAATCCAAAAAATTCAATACGTGCATAACCTGTCATCGGCAAGACTGTATGAGCAGTACTTTAATTATCTGGCGAAAAAGGATGAGCTCGACTCAGAGGCGGACAAACGAAGTGAGGCGGAAGATGATGAGTTTTTTGAGTAAACGCATCTGCTCGCTGTTAATGACCCATACTAACTGGTGAGGTGACGCAAGCATGTCTGACTTTCATACGCCAAATAAAGCAACTGGCTCGAACCTTGTGGAAGTGGATAATCCGGACGACTTCACGTTCGAAGGTGAACAGGCGGGGCAAAGTTCGAATGTATCAGAGGAAAGTCAAGGTGATCAAGATACGCTGGTCATCGTGGACAGCCCGGATGACTTCAGTTACGAGGGCGGTGACGACGACTTGTCCTGACATAGCAATGGACTCGCAAATACAACAATTTGGCGAGTCCATTTTATTTGTACAGCATGGTGATTTTAGACTCGCCAATCACTTCAATGTGAAAAACGTGATCATTTCCACAGATGCAGCGTTTAAATTCGGTTTCAAACTGATCCGATGCAATACGATTCACGCGCAGTATATAGTAGTCTCTGCATTCCAGGCACTTCAGCAGCACCTTAACTCTTCTTGTTGTAGTTTTAATGACAAAACCCCCTTTGCAGACACAGTGGATATTTTATCATTATAACAAAATCTGCAGAATTAAATCAACTTGTGAACCATGTGGCAAATCATACTCTTTTAAGAAAAAATCGGCACCGGTCAACACGCACGGTGCCAAATTGTTATTCCAGTTGTGCCTCAATTGTATAAACCGCCCGGTCTGTTTGAATCCGCAAGCCACGTCCTGCGAACTCTGCCTGCCAATGCCCTGCGAGCGGAATTTCGTAAACCCCTTGCGGTAAACGCACCTGTTCGAACGCTGTTTTCAATTGACCGTCTCCGTGCAGTAAAATCGCATGGGTCGCCACATAATCATCCGGATCGTTTCGGCCTAAATTTCCTAACGCAACATGGTCCAAGTGTAAATAGGCCTCATCCAGATCGCCGTCCTCTTCTTTTCGAATCAGAAAAAAACGGCTTCCTTGTGAGTTTACCCAATCAGTTACTTGATTTAAAGGGTTATCCATGCAGTTCCTCCTTTGTACTAAGTAGGTTGCAGTTGGCAAGTTTAATATTTACTGAAAGCAAATTGTGATACCTGTGCGTTCGTTTTGTATGAACTTGACATCATTGACAGTAAAAAGCCACAAAAACTCAGGATAAGGCAGTAGGCTGGAGGGATACTCACCTCTATAAAGGGGGGAGTATCATGAATCACTTGCAAAAGCTGAATTTAGGCTTAATTTCATTACTGCTGGTTGGCGGATGCTCCGCTGCACGGCCGAATGCAGGTCCTAATCAGGCGCCGCAGCGATCGTCCACAAGCAGCACTGATAGGGTACCGCATTATCTGGAGGTAACCAAATCCAGCTATACTGACAGTACCGGTGAAGTTACACTGCAAGCTCAGCCCGCTCCAGAGTCGATTGTCTGGAATTCCAACAGTGAAGCTGTTGTAGATGCAGACAGCATCGACGGGATTGTGAATTATGCGACCGCTTTATATGCCGACAAACAGGTAAGCAGAGTGAACTTGACGCTGGCAAACTCAGCCGCTGCCACTAACCAGGCCGCGGGTGGCGGTGGGGCATCAAATGACGCTGGCGGAAATGCTGCGGCTGCTGTAAGCAACAATCACAGCATTCTCAGTGTTCCAGTACGTGCAAACGCTGACTCGAACGGTATGCGGAGCCTGAGTACCTCCTCCATGTTTGTGACGCCTACGCATGGATCGGTATCCTATAAAACAGCGCCACATGAAACAAGTACAACGATCGCACAGCTGCAAATCGGTCAAAGCGCCTCCTTGCTGCGAAAATACAACAATTACTGGTATGAAATCCAGGTGAATAATCGAACCGCGTACATTACAACAAATTCCAATTACGTTACAATCGTAAATCAGGCCAGTGTTCATCCGGCTCCTGCCCCTCATCCGTCAGGCGGCGGAACGTCTGCACCCGCAGGTATAGGCACGACAGGAAGTTCCAATACACCTGCAGGAGTTGCGGGATCGGGGACTTCATCACGTTTTACCCTACCGCCGCCTGGCGTGCACGTGGATCCGACTATCACTCCTGCAGCATCTCTGGGCGCCACTCCTGCGGCAAAAGTGGCAGCGATTCGGAAAATCGGCGAATCCAAACTCGGCATGCATTATGTGTGGGGGCATAATGAAGATCGCGGACAGGTCGGTTTCGACTGTTCCAACTATACGGAGTATGTGTTCCATCATGCATTGGGCTATTTGTTCACTACCTCCAGCCGGGGTCAATTTTCTTCGGTCGGCGTGAACGCTCCATTTAGTGAAATGCGTGCTGGAGATCTGGTTGCGTTCCGGGACGGAGCACACGTGGGGATTTACATGGGAAACGGCCAAATGCTGCAGATGGGCGGCGGCACGGCGAAATGTACCTATCTTCCGCTGTCGGCCGGCTCCTATTGGTACAAGCAGTTATCCGCAGTAAAACACATGTTTTAGTCGATCCAGCCAAAGGAGTGGAATTAATGAATAAAACAGATAAAACAGATAAAACGGATAAAAAGCAGAATGTA
>JAQBPP010000095.1 GCA_028287455.1 Bacilli bacterium
CCGACTTTTAACATTGCGTGTGAAATAAGTTCCTTTACATCCGCTGTCATAGGAAATTCCGGGTTATCCGGCATCTCTCCGAACGTTTGTTTAAAGACGACTTTCGCACCCAATGCTCTTTCGTAAAATTGGATAGCTTCCATTGCATTTCCGTCCATCACTAAATAAGGGGTTAATCCTAATGTCATGATTAGATAGCTCCTTTGGTTCACGATTTTATTCTTTTCTATTATGGTCAGAAAATTTGGGAATAGTCTAGCCCAGATATATGTTTGAACACGATGTGATAGAACTCTCCCAAAATTCATTTCGATATGCAAGGTGCAATGGAAGTGAAGCCCATATTCAGGAGGGTGCTCTACGATCCAAAAACGGTGGGCAGTAATATGAGAGGGCACAAGTGGGTGCAACCTGTCCCGTGGCAAGATTGATAAATGTCCTAGTGCGGCTGAATACAGTTATGTTTGACTTTTGCAGGGATGGCCGGATATCCAAATGGAGTACAGTCAGTATGATGCTTTGCCGGAGATCCAAGCTCTGTCTAATCAACCTGAGCGTAGAGGTCCGTCCGTTTATCGAATCCCTGGCGAACGAGAAGGAAGCTATGTCTGTACAAGTCCCTTGGTGGAATGGCGAGGCATTCGCATGGCGAGATTCTGCGACACGTCATTGCCCATGAAATCCACCATATGGGGCAGTTGTCCGGCTGGGCTAAAGAGATCGGGAACAGGCCAGTGTCAGCAAATCTGATCGGTCGGGGACTAGTTTAATAACGAGGAAAATCGTGAGGTGTCAGTCCTTCAGCCATTTGCGGTCAACTTGATCGACATAGACGCTGATGACGGTTCCGCATTTTGAACACAAATCACAATAAAGGTTTTCTAGTCCTTGCAACAACGTGCGTTTATAATACAAGCCAACATTGAATGCTTCTCCCTTTGCGCCTATCGCTATGTGTTTTTCAATCTCTAAGCTTTGGCGATGAGTGCATTGTTCCATTGTGAATGCTCCATTCATCGGATGGTATGATGTGAGTTCCGCACATTCAATATATCAGAATGACTTGCATGAACTGCGTTTTGTTGGGGCGTACAAAGAGGAATTTAGAAGCGGGGATTTACTCAACTGCGAAATAGCCATGCGTATCTCTACTGCACCAATTTGTCGCTGTCTGCGTTTCAACCACACCTTTCCGAAGTAAGCGGATTATACGAGGTGTCGGCCAGAGAAATGCAGCGCCTCACTTGGGGAAATTCAAGTGGTGGATGGGGATTTGTAGAAGAGAAAGACCATGGCTCAAGAGAAGACCGACTGCAGATTTGATTGCAGGACATCGTTGAGCGCCCACCAGACTATTATAATCCTCTATGCGGAGAAATAGCGCAGATATACCGTTTCGGATGAGCTTCAACTGTTGAATCCGAATACGTTAAAGCGGGCTGCCGAATCACAGCAGCTTATCCAGGAGCCATTGATGAAGCCAGGCATCTTAAACCGACGATTCCTCTTGTCGGTGAACGCGGAATTGAGATTCACGACGAGATTCACCTTTCAAAAGAGGGTTATCATTCGTTTTCTCGACTTGATGTTTTTTGCGGGTGTATAAGAGCATAGCCAACAGGCACGCAAGACTGCTCTTTCTTAATGAACAAGGAATATGTGCGAGGTGGAAGAATAAGTTAATCGAGGGGGTGTCACATGAACGTATGGGCAAGGTACCTAGTTTGGCTTATCGGACTGTTTTTATTGCTTTTCGCCATTTATCATTTTGAACGCATTGCCCATCTCAATGCCGCCGCAACTTTTCGTGTCATGCCAGAGTTTTGGGCCGAGACACTTGCGTCATTTGTATTGGGTGTCTATCTATCTTTGCTTTTCATCAAAGGACCAAGCCGACCGAATGTCCCCTTACTTGTATGTGTTTTTCTTCCTAGTACAATACTTTGCTTTATCATACCGATTACCGTTGGCACCGCTCTTCCAATCCCGCTGTGGATGACTACGCTCGACGCCCACGGATTTGAACCAGTTGTATCTGGTTTTTCATTAATGATTGCGCTTTTTCACAATAGACGGTAATTGGACAACAAGGGACCTTTTTCGGTCCCTTTTTTACGTCGAAAAGATAGCAATTTTGGGAGCTTTAGCAAAATAAATGCCAAGCCACATCCTACGCAGGGTTAAACAACAGACCCTGCAAGAGATCGTTATCTAATGTGAAGGTGTTGTTTTCCGCAGTTTAAAAATACCGTAAGACGCGGGCTGTGATATACAGTGATATTGAATGTTTATACATTTTGATCTGGTGTTGGTTCTTGAACTTACGGTTAGTTGAATATCAGATTGTCTGTATAACGATGTAACACACTTCATCTCAGCCTCGTCATAAAGCTGAGGCATTGCTTAACAGATCTGAGGTGAATTTATGGCTGGATATAAGCATCGATATGGCGATAGGTATCATTGCACTCTTATCCGTATTTAGTTTAGCAAGGTGTGCCACTACTCCTGCGTTATCAAGTATGAAAACGTCGAACAGTTCAACCAATGACAACAATACGACTGGCGCTACATCGAACAGTTCATCGAATGACAACAATACTACTACTGTCACGAACACTACTACATCAAACACGACACCTCCAAACACATCTAGCACCTCACAAGGCACTACATTTAATTCAACCGTCGCCCATGCGATGCAATATTTACAGCAGCAAGGAACAAAAGTCACCTTAATGGCTCCAACCGAGCCAGTATTCTCTCCAACGGCTCCGTATATCGGTGCAGAGGCAGGCACGGCTTCGCACGGGACTTTCTACGTCGTTGATCTTTTTTCCACGGATCAACCGGTTCCGATTAACAGTCCCACGCTTTCTTCCCAGTACAATGAACATTTCAAGTTTGGGACGGAACACTGCAGCAAGACATCCAAAAAGCAAGAACATCGTCTCTTATTTGAATACGCACCGATTACCTGAAACGTATGGCGTTTTCGGAGAAAACGTTGCAGGGGATGGAGACCACACGACAGCAGCATGGGTTTACGGTAACACGATCTATTCAAGTTATAGTTATCGCAGCGGCTTACAAGCTGCCGAGATGGCTGTTTCCTCTCGTGTGTATCCGAGTGGACAAATTAAGCCTTAAATGTTCCGCTCGAGATCAAAGAGTGAATTGACCTTCTGTCATAAACGGGCGCAAAAACTGAACAAGCCCACCGATCGGGTATTGCATGAATATACGGTTTAGGTGGGCGATCGTTATGTCGCTCCCTCGGATAAAAAGGTATTACTCACGAATGCTCGCTCATTCGCAGGATTTCATTAGCCTATTATAAGAAGTAGTAGGGTTGAGCGGATAAAGAGC
>JAQBPP010000102.1 GCA_028287455.1 Bacilli bacterium
CAGGATCGTCGCTAGCGTCGCCGCAATCGTGCTGAGATAATTTCTGGCCGTATCATAGTCCCCTGAAAAAATCGGGGGTGCAAAAGCAAATGCCAAAGCCATCAGCAAAAGCGTTGCACCAAATTGCAATAGGATTCTCACACACAGGCCTCCCCGATATTTCCCTGTTTGACAGGACAGCTTGCCGCAGACACTAGTTCTAGCAGGTAGAAGCTTAAAGTGAGGTGGGGACTGATGCGAAGGTCGATTTCTGCTTTGGTAGCTGTGGCTGCCATTCTTGCGGTAACAACTGTTATAGAGAATCGACCCCATAGTGCGCAATTAAATCAACCGAAAAACAATGCAGCTGCACTGAACAGTCAGGCCCAAACTGCCAGCACCAGACTGGTAGCCCAGGATGTTGCGCAAACCGCTTCGCTTTGTGTTTCCGATTGCCAAACCACGCTGCAGCATGTGGTGAGCAGCGTCGCGCACGAAACTTCTTTATCTGGCAAACAGCAGGTGATTGAAAATGCGCTGCGCACGCACCCTCAATTTCAAACCATGCGATTGCAGCTCCCTGGTTCGGGACTGCAGACATTTGGCAAACAACCGTCAACTGAGTGCAGCACCCACTTGGCCGCTGTGGAGAACTCCGCAAAGCAAGAGCGCAAACTCAGTTACGGGAACTTGGAAACCCCTGTTTCTGACGGCGCACCGACTTATCACCTGGCACTTGCTGCTCCGATCTCATTCGCAGATCCCAAACAACAACAATCAGGTGCTGGTGTTCTGTCAGCAGATACATCCATGGAGATTTTAGGCCGGGTAGCCAAGCATTTGGACCGTCAATTTGGCACCGCAACGTCGCTCAGCCACACCGGCAAAACAATCCATTTGGGCGAGCCGCTGGCATTGGAAGAGAGCAATCAACCAAATGCGACAGTCGCCAGCGCTCAGGTTCCGGCAGCTGGGTGGACGGTGAGCTCTCATTCCAAAATGACCGCCAAAGCCAATCGGACCCCGATCGATGGAAATACGGAACTGGTAGTTCGCTTCCGCACGAAACAAAGCGATGAGCAGCTGCATCAAATGGAGGCTGCTTCCAAATCTACGGTTACGATCAAGCGGCATGCATCCAGAATTTATGTGTTTCAGGCACCAGGCGATCGAATTGCAGACCTTACTAGTTTTTTCTTTTCAGCAGGTGCTTTATCCATTGAACCTCATACAAAAGCGAGAATTCATCAAGATCAGACCACAACTAATGAACCAAACGATGTGCTGTATGGCCGATATCAATGGAATTTTCCATACATCGGCGCAGATCAGGAGTGGAGCATCAACACTGGCAACCCTGCTGTAAAAGTAGCTGTCGTAGATACAGGCGTCGATATGAACCATCCGGAATTTCAGGATCAGCTGACCGATGGCTACAATGTGATCGACCCCAGTTCGCCGGCGCAAGACGATAATGGGCACGGAACACACGTCTCCGGCGTCATTGCCGCCAAAACGAACAATCTGGAGGGCGTGGCTGGTATCGCGTTTAATAACAAAATAATGCCTGTTAAAGCCATGGATAAAGATGGTTCGGGTTCAGTTGCAGACATTGCCACTGGGATTGAATGGGCGGTGGATCACGGGGCAAATGTGATTAACCTGTCACTCGGAAATAATGAGGACTCCGCTGTTCTGCACCAGGCGGTACAATATGCTTATTCTCACAATGTGGCAGTGATTGCCGCGATGGGCAATGATAACTCAAATGAACCCAATTACCCTGCAGCGTATCCGGAAGCGATTTCCGTCTGCGCGCTGGACTCTAATGGACAGCGTGCAAGCTTCTCCAATTATGGACCGCACGCATTTATTTCCGCCCCCGGTGTGTCGATTGCAAGTACGTATCCGGATAACCGATACGCGTCGATGTCAGGTACATCAATGGCCTGCCCGCATATCACGGGTGTAGTAAGTCTGTTAAAAAGCATCAATGCCCAGTTCAACGTGGATCAAATCAAAAGCATTCTGCAAAACTCGGCGATTGATTTAGGCGATCCTGGACGAGATCCATACTATGGTTACGGATTGGTCAACGCACCGGCAGCAGCAAGTCAAGCCGCAGGACAAGCTCCAGCGTCCCCAACACCCTAAAACAACAGCGGCCCAGCCGGGCCTAATCGCCCGGCTGGGCATACACACTTCATTTATACGGCTGATAAACCACATGTCGCTTAGTAAATCCGTTTTGCTCCCACATAACGCGCGTTCCAATAAGAGTTGGTCAAACTGCTGTACGTTACACCTTTGGACGTAGCGCTAAGAAATTGCCCTTCACCGGCATAAATGCCAACGTGTGAGGCACCTGGACAGTATGTCGTGAAAAACACCAGATCGCCAATCTGCAAACTGTTTCGTGACACACTGCTTCCGACCGAATACATACTGGCAGCAGTGCGCGGCAAACTGACCCCCAGATGCTGATACACATACTGCACAAAACCTGAACAGTCAAACCCGGATGGCGTGCTGCCTCCCCAAACATACGGCACACCCCGGTACTGCGCTCCGAAGCCGACTGCCCGATCACCTAATGCAAAGCCGGCTGCTGCTGAACCGCTGGAACCGGAATGAGCTAGAACGTTTCCATAGGGATCCAAATCTGCAGCGCTGGCATGCATGGAGTCATTTGAAAGCGCTGCCAGCGTTAATCCAGCGAAAATTGCAACAACTGCCTTGTTCATTGTAATCCTCCCAGAGCCTCCGAGGTTAGTTGACGGGTTGAGAGGAGAGGTCCCCTTACACTTTTATAGTGTTTCACCCCCGCACCTTGACGTCCCACATCTGAACGATTGCTATACTTGGTATAGCTGGTGCTGTAGTTCATCCCCCGTACTGATGGTTCGCATCAGATTCGGCTGGTTTTTTGACACTGTCTGGGAGAGAGCATAACAAATCTGACAAATAGACTCAAGGAAATGCAGAAGAGTTCAGGGATGTAAATATTTCCAAATCAGAATATTACTGATTGTTCTTGTTTTAAATTCGCTGCTCACACCATTTCAAAATGTGCCGCAGCACTTCCTCGCGCTCTGGCTCTTGAAGCAGCTGATGATAACATTCGGGGAATTCATGGTACTCTTTGTCAGTTGATTTCACCTGTTGAAACAGCGCAGTCGAACAGGCGGAGTCCACAACGCGATCACTGCCAGCCTGCAGCAGCAGCAGCGGCAAATCGAAGCGCTTAGATTCTGACAAAGCCTGCTGCATCGCCGATTGCAATTCGATAAACCAGCGAACCGACACCTTCTTATACACCAACGGATCGTTTGCATAGGACTCAATCTCCGCTGGCGTCCGCGAGGTCCAGCTGGGGTTAATTTCGTTGTTTAAACGCAGTCCTGGGCAAAGTTTGTTTAGAACTCCAGCCAGCCTCAGCTTCCACACAGACACGGGCATTTTTAAACCCAAACAAGGAGAGCATAAAATCACGCCGCGAACTGGCAGCTCATCCGTCTGTGATTGCAGGTAACGGACGATGGCCAGTGACCCCATCGAGTGACCCAGCAAAAAAAGAGGCACATCCGGCTGCATGCGCCTGGTGCGCTGGACAAACTGTCCAATTGCTTCTTCATATTCAGCAAACGAGTTGACATGGCCTTGACGTCCGCCTGAATTCCCATGACCTGGGAGGTCACCTGCACAAACCACAATGCCTTCCCGGTTAAACCAGTTTGCAGTTTGTTCATACCGGCCGGTATGCTCCATTGCGCCGTGAATCAGCAGAACAGCCGCACGTATTGATTCGCCACGCGGTTCCCATTTGCGGAAATAGAGTTCTGTCATAGCTGATTCCCGCCCCTCCCTGCTTGGCACAAAATTACAGCTTATTCACGCAGCTCACGTTCTGAACTGTGTCCAACTTTTATAGACATGAATAGAGGAATGGAAAGGAGAGGAAACTTCTGTGGAAGAGAACTTGTTTGAATGGGTGCAGGATATGCTCTCCATTGCCGGAAATATTGCAGAACTGATTGGTCTTGCACTGCTCATCCGGGGATTGCAGCCTTCTTCTGCACGTCCTTCAGCACGCGAAAAGAGACGTTCCTATTAGTCTCTTTCAACGAATTCCAACCGCTCCCCGTCCGGCCCCCGGAAAAATGCGATTTTTACTCCGTCCAAAATGACACGCGGCGCCAGGTCATCCATTTCCACGCCCAATGAAGCCAACCGATCAATTTCGGCCTGGATATTCTCGACGCGAAATGCAAAATGATTGATGACACCCTCGGTGGGTTCGGAATTTCCCCGGCAAATCAATTCCACCTCGAAATCAGACTGCGTCGGATGATGCAAAAATGCCAGTTCAGTTTTGGGTCCATTAAACGCACGCTTGCGCAGAACCAGACCAAACACGTCTTGATAAAAACGAACTGAGCGATCCATATCTGCTACGAGCACACCTAAATGTTCCAATCTGTTGATCATTTGCCGACTTCCTCCGATTGACTTCAGATATGAAATAAAGCTTGTTGATCGAGCAGCACAATTTGTTTGCGAATAACATCCAGATAACCCGCGGCTTTGAACTCACTCAGGATTTTGCTGGTTGTTTCACGAGTGGATCCGATCAAACTCGCCATGTCTTCATGGGTTAACTTCAGATCGATTACCACACCGTTGGCCGTAAATTTGCCGTGCATATCCGCCAATTTCAGCAGCAGCCGTGCAAGCCGCGATTGAACGCCGTGAAACACCAAATTTTCCATCTGCTCTTGCGCGTCCTCCAGCCGCTGTTCCACAATACGCGCCAATTTAAGTGAAACGGCCGGATTTTTAATCATCAGCTGCTCAAATTGACGTTTATCAATCGCGCAAATATACGCGTCATCAAGCGCCTCTGCAAAATGTTTGCGCGGTTCATCTCCAAACAGCGCACTTTCTCCAAATATATCGCCTGGCTCCAGGATGACCAGGGTAAATAGTTTCCCGGTATCGGAAAGCCTTGAGATGCGGACACGGCCCATTTTCAACATATACACCGCGTTGCTCGGTTCATTGGGCGTAAAAACATACTGCCGTTTGGGAACAAACGTCGGGTAACTCCCTTTGCCTAACTGATCCAATTCCTCCGATTGCAAACCGTCAAACAATTCATAGTCGGCAAGCAGACAAGGTACGCAAATGGCTTCCATGATCTCGCAGGCCCCCTTTCATTCCCTTGCCAAAACAATACCACCACGCGGGTACTGTGACAAGAATCTTTTGGCCCACACCAGCAGCAGGAGACTTACTGCTGCTCCATCCACTGAAACCCTTCCGGATTTTCCCTCCATTTGGCCAGAAAGTTCGCATCCGCCTCCTGGATGATCCCCATCTCAACTGCCGCTTTCATCAGCGCGGCATAGCCGGTTAGTGAATAGGCGTTAAAACCAGCATCTCGGAAGTTTTGTTCGCAGCGAGGGAACTGATACGAATAAATAGCCGCTACACCTGCGACTTGCGCCCCGGTATCTTCGACTACCGCTTTAGCAGCAGCAATAGACGAACCGCCTGTTGAAAACGCATCTTCAATGACGACGACCCGGTGGGAAGAGTGAATGCGCCCTTCAATGCGGTTCAGTTTGCCATGGCCTTTTGGCTTGTCGCGAATGTAAGCCATCGGAACATTCAGCAGCTCTGAGACGTACGCTGCATGCGGAATACCCGCCGTCGACGTGCCAGCCACCACATCTACCGCCCCAAACTCGCGCTCAATGAGTTCCACAAAGCCGCGGGCAATCGCCCGGCGAACTTGCGGATAGCTGATTGTTAGCCGGTTGTCGCAATACATAGGTGATTTGAGTCCTGACGTCCAGGTGAACGGCTCGAGAGGCCTGATGATCACCGCGCCAATCTGCAGCAGCATTTTCGCAATCGTTTGCTCCATCGTTATCGCTCCTTATTCGTAATGCTTCATGTCATGCACGATCTGTTCTGCAGTGAGTCGCATATCCTGGGCTCTTGTGATTGGCCGTCCCACCACCAGCAGATCCGCCCCTTGCTGCATCGCCCCAGCTGGCGTGGTGACGCGGGTTTGGTCAAAGAGGTCTGTGCCAGCCGGACGAATGCCAGGCGTCAGAATGACAAACTCACTGCCGCAGGCAGACCGCACGAGGACGCTCTCTTTTGCAGAGGCGACCACACCGCTCAGACCCGCCTTTTGAGCGAGCAGCGCGTAACGCTGCACAGTTTCCGCTACGGTCAGCGGGATCCCAATTTCCTCCGACAAAGTGGACTGGCTGGTGGACGTTAATTGGGTGACACCGAGCACAATTGGCAGTTCACTCAGGTTCGCTTCACCGGCCGTTTTTCTCACAGCTTCCATGGTGCTTTGCATCATAGAGACGCCGCCTGCCACATGCACATTGAACAAAAACACACCCAGCCGCGTCATGGCCGCAGCAGCACCTGCCACAGTGTTTGGAATATCATGGAATTTCAGATCCGCAAACACACGGCAGCCTTGCTCCACCAGCCACTGAATCACGCGCGGCCCTTCCTGTGAAAACAGCTGCAAGCCGACTTTATAGGAACGAAAACAAGGGCCCAGCGCATCTGTAATACGCTTTACTTCGTCTAGTGAATCAACATCCAGCGCGATAAACAATCGATCTTCCGGCTGAAAATCCTGCAGCAGTCTCATAGCTGAAAACTCGTTTCCAGCGGATGCAGTGTGACCGCACGAGACTCCAGCACTTCCAGTACTGCTTTAGCTGTATCAAGCGATGTGAAACAGGGAACGCCGTACTCCACTGACTCCCGCCGAATGCGGAATCCATCGCGCGTTGGTTCCAATCCGCGTGTAAGCGTGTTGATCACCATATGCGCCCGGCCTTGATGGATCGCATCCACGACGTTTTCGGCCCCCTCCGACAGCTTGCGCACCTCGTGCGCTTCCAGGCCATTATCGCGCAAAAAAGCCGCGGTGCCTTTTGTAGCCATAATGCGATAGCCAAGCTGGTGATATCTGCGCAGCAGCGGCAGCGATTCCTCTTTGTCCTTGTTTGCAATCGTAGCCAGGATTGTGCCATGCTCCGGGATCCGAATGCCCGCTGCGATCAACCCTTTATACAGCGCTTTGGCATAAGTCTGGTCGCGTCCCATGACTTCTCCAGTCGATTTCATTTCCGGACCGAGCGTAATATCCACTTTGCGCAATTTCGAAAAAGAGAATACCGGCACTTTGACCGCGATCAGCTCCGAGACCGGATGCACACCCGTTTGATAACCAAGATCCGCCAGCGATTCCCCAAGCGCAACCCGCGTTGCCAATTCCACCATCGGCACGCCGGTCACTTTCGATAAAAACGGTACTGTCCGTGAAGAGCGCGGATTCACTTCGATCACGTAAGCCACGCCACGGGCAATGACGAATTGAATATTGATCAGCCCTTTGATATTAAGCGCGCGCGATAACCGCACGGTGTAATCCTCCATTTGGTCAATCACATCTGCAGGCAGGTTTTGTGTCGGATACACAGCGATCGAGTCACCCGAATGCACCCCTGCCCGTTCCACATGCTCCATCATACCGGGGATCAGGACAGTTTCCCCATCCGAGACCGCATCTACTTCTGCTTCGACACCGATGATGTAGCGGTCAATCAGGATCGGCCGTTCAGGGGACACGTCAACAGCTTGCTCCATATAGGAATGCAGCTCTTCTTCGGCGTAGACGATCTGCATCGCACGGCCGCCGAGCACATAGGAAGGTCTGACCAAGAGCGGAAAGCCGAGCGACCTGGCGACGTCCACCGCTTCAGTAAGCGTCGTAACTGTTTGTCCTTCTGGCCTTGGAATCTTCAAGTCAAACAGCAGCCTGTCGAACCGTTTACGGTCCTCCGCCCTGTCAATACTGTCCAGCGAGGTGCCAAGGATTTGAATGCCTCGTTTGGCCAGCGGCTCAGCCAAATTGATCGCGGTCTGGCCGCCAAACTGCACAACCACACCTTTGGGCTGTTCGCGGTCGATCACATTTAGCACATCTTCCAGGTGCAGCGGTTCAAAGTACAGCCGATCTGCGGTGTTGAAGTCGGTCGAAACTGTTTCCGGGTTATTGTTAATAATGATCGACTTCAGACCAGCGCGCCGAATTGCCCAGGCGGCATGCACGGAAGCGTAATCAAATTCGATTCCCTGGCCGATGCGAATCGGGCCGGAGCCGAGCACTACGACAGAGTCTGTATCGTCTTTGAGCACTTCGTCCTCCGTCTCGTACGTGGAGTAATAATAAGGCGTACGTGCTTCAAACTCTGCGGCGCACGTATCGACAATTTTATAAACTGGCTGCAGCCCATTGCTGAGGCGCAAGCTGCGTACCTCATCAAAAGACAGGCCAGTCACCTGAGCCAGCCACGCATCTGTAAATCCTAAGCGTTTGGCTTCTCTTAGCGTCTGACGCGTTAGTGCTGCAGCGCCCCCTGCTTGTCCGGCAGCAGATAGCTGCTGTTCAAAGGTGACCAACTTTTGAAATTTCCATAAGAAGAACTGGTCGATGCTGGTCAGCTGGTGTAATTGTTCCAGATCGTATCCGCGGCGAAACGCTTCAAAAACGAGGAAGAGACGTTCATCGTCTGGCGTTTGCAAGCGCTCAGTCAACTGAGCATCAGTCAGCTGCCCGACCCCTTTGACATGAAGTGTGTGAGTGCCAATCTCCAGTGAACGGATCGCTTTTTGCAAAGAGGCTTCGAAGCTGCGGTCAATCGCCATCACTTCACCGGTAGCTTTCATTTGTGTACCCAACTTCCGGTTAGCGGTAGTGAATTTGTCAAACGGCCAACGCGGGATTTTCGTAACTACATAGTCTAAAGCGGGCTCAAACGCTGCGTAAGTCGATCCTGTAATCGGGTTTTTCAATTCATCCAAACGATAGCCAATCGCAATTTTGGCGGCCATTTTGGCGATTGGATAACCTGTGGCTTTGGAAGCGAGCGCCGACGAGCGGCTGACGCGCGGGTTTACTTCGATTACATAATAGTTGAACGAGTGAGGATCCAGCGCATACTGAACGTTGCAGCCCCCTTCAATCTTGAGTTCCCGAATCAGTCTCAAAGCGGACGAGCGCAGCAGTTGATACTCCTGATCGGACAATGTCTGGCTCGGCGCAACTACAATCGAGTCGCCCGTGTGTACGCCGACGGCGTCGACATTTTCCATATTGCAAACCACGATGCAGGTGTCGTCTTTGTCCCGCATCACTTCATACTCGATTTCCTTAAATCCGGCAACAGAACGTTCCACGAGCACTTGATGAACAGGACTTAACGCGAGTCCCAGCGCCACAATCGATTGAAAGGAATCCCAGTCGCTGCCGATACCGCCGCCCGTTCCCCCCAGCGTATACGCCGGACGAATAATAAGCGGGAAACCAATTTCCTCGGCAAACTCCCTCGCTTCCTCCCAGGACGTGACGATGCGGCTTTCCGGCACTGGCTCCCCGATTCGATTGCACAGTGTGCGAAACTTCTCCCGGTCTTCCGCTTCTTCAATCGATGACAGCGGCGTTCCCAGCAGCTCAACCTGGCACTCGTCGAGAATCCCTGCCCGCGCGAGTCCAACTGCCATATTTAAGCCGGTTTGTCCTCCAAGCGTTGCGACGATGCCTTGCGGACGTTCGCACCTGATAATTTGAGAAACCGATTCTACAGTCAAAGGCTCAATATAAATGCGATCTGCCATGTCAGGGTCAGTCATGATGGTCGCTGGATTGGAATTGACCAACACCACTTCCAACCCTTCTTCCCGCAGCGCTGTACAAGCCTGTGTGCCCGCGTAATCAAATTCCGCGGCTTGCCCAATCACAATCGGGCCAGAGCCGATCACCAGCACCTTCTTCAGATCTGTGCGCAGTGGCATGAACTATTCCCCTCCTTCAGTTGGCCGGATTAACGACATAAACTCATCGAATAAATAGTGGGAATCCATCGGACCTGGCCTGGCCTCCGGATGGTATTGGACCGAAAAAGCAGGCAGGTGCCGGTGGCGCACGCCTTCGACTGTATCATCGTTTACGTGCAGATGAGTCAGTCTCAGCTCCGTGTCGTCAAGCGACTCCTTTACTACCTGATAGCCATGATTTTGCGACGTCATATAGACTCGTCCGGTATCCAGATCCTTAACAGAATGGTTGGCGCCGCGGTGACCGAACTTCATCTTGGCCGTTTTCGCGCCAAACGCCAGTGACAGCAGCTGGTGACCCATGCAGACCCCAAACACGGGGTAGCGCTCTGCACACTGTTTCACTAACTGGACCGCATCTACCAGATCCGCCGGATCCCCAGGTCCATTTGTTAAAAAAACGCCATCAGGACGCGCCATGGCGATTTGCTCGAACGAGGCAGACGCAGGAAATACGGTGAGGTCACAGCCTCGTTCGACAAAACCGCGCAGCAGCCCAAGCTTCATGCCAAAGTCGACCACTGCCACACGCGGTCCGCTGGCAGGCACGCGATAAACCTGCTTCGTCGTAACACGAGCCACTTGATCATGCGGCAGGTCTGTGGTTAGAAGCCGCTCGACTTCCGCCTGGGGTAGATTCTCAGTGGTGAGGACTGCCTTCATGGCGCCTGTGCTGCGAATCCGCTTCGCAATGGCCCGCGTATCTACCTCAGAGATGCCAATTACGCCTGCCTGCACCAAATAATCGTCAATCGTGCCTGCGGTTCGCCAGTTGGAGGGATGCTCAGCATGTTCACGAACCACAAGGCCAAAAGGCGCTACCTGCAGTGATTCCGGATCTTCAGGATTTACGCCGTAATTTCCAATCAGCGGGTAGGTCATCGTCACGATTTGGCCATAGTAAGACAGATCGGTCAAAATCTCCTGGTAGCCTGTCATGCTCGTGTTGAACACCAACTCACCCGCCCTGGTTCCTGTGGCGCCGAACGCTTTTCCTGGCCAAATGGACCCATCTGCGAGATAAAGTGTTGCCTGATTCATCCTTGCACCTCCTTGTGCGCCGTCTCTTGCCAGGTGACCCTACCGTCCATTATCGTCAGTATCGGCCAGCCGTAGAGCTCTTGCCCGACAAAAGGTGTGTTTTTGCCTAATGTGAGAAATTCGGCGGGGTCCACCTGCTTTAATCGATTTAAATCAAGCACAGTCAAATCTGCTAATCCGCCGGGACGCAATTCACCGACAGGCAAGCCAAATGCTGCGGCTGGGGCAGCAGACAGCAGATCAAGCAAGCGTTCAATGCTTAACTGGCCAGTTCGAACAAAATGGGTATACAGCAGCGGAAAAGCAAGCTCCAACCCGACAAAGCCAAAAGGAGCTGCCGCAAACGACCGCTGTTTCTCTTCGTCAGAGTGCGGCGCGTGATCAGTGGCAATCATGTCAATCGTGCCATCGAGCAGGCCCTGAATGCAAGCCTTGCGGTCGGCGGCGCTCCGCAGCGGAGGGTTGACCTTGAAATTAGCGTCTGCACCTGTGATCTGTTCATCGGTTAACAGCAAATGATGCGGCGTCACTTCGGCAGTCACGCGAACGCCGATCGTTTTACCGAAGCGCACCGCTTCAATCGACAACCGGTCAGAGATGTGGCAAATATGCAGATGTGCGCCGGTATCGGCAGCAAGTACCACGTCGCGCGCCACCTGCGAGGATTCCGCCACACCCGGGATGCCTGAGAGGCCAAGCCGCCTCGCAACTTCACTTTCGTTCATGCAGCCGGAGCCAGACAGCGTTTCATCTTCCGAGTGCGTGACAATCGGCAGTCCAAGGTGCGCTGCTCTTCTCATCGCCTCACGCATCATGCCGCCAGATTGAATGCCCACTCCGTCATCTGTAAAACCAACTGCACCTGCCGATTTCAGACTGGCGAAATCGGTTAGTTCCTGACCTTTTTGCGCTGCAGTGATCGCACCATAAGCGAAAACTCGGCAGAATCCAGCTTGCTCGCCTTGCTCTTTTATCCACTCCATTAGCTCCGCAGTGTCCAAAGCTGGTTTGGTATTGGGCATGCAGACAACTGCGGTATAACCGCCTTTAGCAGCAGACTGCGAGCCTGTAGCAATTGTTTCCTTGTATTCCAGTCCAGGGCTGCGGAAGTGCACATGCGGATCGACAAACCCCGGCGTCAAAATATTCCCGTTCAAATCAAGCACTGCAACCGATTCGCCAGGTGACACACTTAGTTCGGCATCAACCTGCTGAATTCTGCCGCCCTCAATCCGTACATCGCGTTTCACCCATTGCTGCAGCTGGTTGTCCCAAACTCTGCCATTCTTCAAAAGCAAACGATTTTCCATAACAAACCTCCTGATATCGCTCCTACTAGCAGTTAATTCGTGCGCAAGCAGCGTTCCAACAGCGCCATCCGAACGTACACTCCATTTTCCGCCTGTCTGAAGTAAGCGGCTTTTGGATCTTCATCGACTGCGATGGCAATTTCGCCGGCGCGCGGCAGCGGGTGCAGGATTCTCGCATGCGGCTGCATGAGGTCGACGATTTCCTGATCGATTAAGTACAGTCCGCGCACCTTCTCATATTGTTCAGGTGAGGGGAACCGCTCCTTTTGTACACGAGTTTGGTAAAGAATATCTGCGCGTTTGGCTGCCGAGGCCAAATCGGGCTCATATTCAAACCGCACCCCTTTTTCCGTCAAATAGTCAGTAATGGAAGCAGGAATGGGCGTTTCAGGCGGACCTGTAAACAGGATGCGGACATCTCTATAATTGGCTAGCAAGTAACTTAACGAGTGCACAGTTCTGCCATATGCCAGATCCCCGATCATGGCAATCGTAATGCCTTCCACATTGCCTAATTCGCGGTAAATCGTGTAAATATCCAGCAGAGCTTGCGTGGGATGCTCGCCCGCACCATCTCCGGCGTTCAGGATGGGGACGTTCGCCACTGCCGCTGCCCGGCTGGCCGACCCAATTTCATTGTGACGGATGACGATCACATCGACATAAGAGGCGACCACACGAATCGTATCTTCCAGTGTCTCGCCTTTGATCGCGGAAGAAAACTGCGACGCGTTGTCTGTGGAAATTACGCGTCCGCCCAAACGGTGCATCGCTGATTCAAACGAAAACCTCGTCCTGGTCGAAGGTTCAAAAAACAGGCAGGCCATTATTTCGCCAGACAGCAGCGTGCTGCGGCCCTTGCGGACGATTCCTTCCATATCGCGGACTTCCTCAAATAAGTCATCCAGCTTGCTGCGATCAAATTGCATCGCGCTAATGACATGATAAATCATCCGTATTCCTCCTTTACTTCGCGTCCTGCTGCGGTAATACGAGGTTTAACAGGATCCCTGCAAAAGTGGCCAGCGCCATACCGCCAATCTCAACCTGACCGATGTGCACGACTGCATTGCCTACGCCTAACACCATGATCACACTGGCTATGAGCAGATTGCGCTTCTGGCTGTAGTCGACACCCGCTTCAGCGAGCATGCGCAGCCCTTGAGCCGCGATGATGCCAAACAGCAAGATGGAAATGCCGCCCATCACCGGCACAGGAATACTGGAAATTAGAGCATTCAGTTTACCGATAAAGCTTAAGATAATCGCTATTACTGCTGCGCCGCCAATCACCCTGACGGAGTAAACGCGTGTAATGGCCATCACCCCGATGTTTTCACCGTAAGTAGTTTGCGGTGGACCGCCAACAAGGCCCGCGAGCGTTGTGGCAACGCCGTCAGCAAAAAGTGAACGATGAAGGCCTGGATCTTTGATCAAATTTCGGCCGACGATGTTTTGGGTGACCAGCAAGTGGCCGACATGTTCAGCGATTGAAACCAACGCGACTGGCGCGATCATCCAGACTGCCATACTGGAAACAACAGGTGCAGTAAAATGGGGAATTTGAAAAATCGGTGCAGCCGCCACTTTGGCAAAGTCAACTTGTCCAAGTGCTGCGGCGACAATATATCCTACGATGATGCCGATCAGAATTGGGATGACCCCCAGAAAACCGCGGAAGAACATGGATGCCACGATGGCGACCACAATCGCTATAAAGGCGATCAACCAGTTGTTTTGCGCCATTGTAACAGCGGTGCCGGAAAGCCCAAGGCCAATGACGATGATAATTGGGCCCACCACTACAGGCGGTAAAATGCGTGTTAACCATTTGGAACCAGTTTTTGCGATAATGAGCGCAATGATTAAATAAACAATCCCGGAGCAGATGGCGCCAAACATGGCAGCGCCCGGTCCTTGGG
>JAQBPP010000153.1 GCA_028287455.1 Bacilli bacterium
GACATGAACCGATGGGAATTGTAGAGGAAGTAGGACCAGAAGTTACCAAGCTTAAAAAAGGTGATCGGGTAATCATCCCATTTAATGTGGCATGCGGGGAATGTTTTTTTTGTCAGAGTCAATTGACAAGTCAATGTGATCGTTCAAATCCGAATGAAGATAGCGGCGGGTACTTCGGCTATTCGCATACGTTCGGTGGTTATGCGGGTGGCCAGGCTGAATTTATGCGGGTGCCGTTTGCGAATTTCACCTCTTTTCGTGTACCGGAAAATTCAGAGCTGGAAGACGAGCAGATCGTGTTGATTGGGGATGCAGCATGTACTGCATATTGGTCGGTACAAAATGCGGGAGTAAAAAGCGGCGATACCGTAATTGTGCTGGGATGCGGCCCGGTTGGACTGCTGACACAGAAATTTTGCTGGTTAAACGGGGCCAAACGGGTCATTGCGGTCGACTATATCGATTACCGATTAGACCATGCTAAACGCCACAATAAGGTTGAAACGTTTAATTTCGAAACGCAAAAAGATATCGGTGTTCATTTAAGAGAGATTACGCAAGGCGGGGCGGATGTGGTGATCGATTGCGTGGGCATGGATGGCAAAATGACACCAGCTGAACTTTTGGCAACTGCGCTCAAGATGCAAGGCGGTACGATCAGCGCGATTATGATTGGGTCGGAAGCAGTTCGCCGTGGTGGAACGCTTCATATTACCGGTGCATATGGCCTGACGTATAATACTTTCCCGCTTGGCCATCTGTTTAACCGCAACATCAACTTGAGGATGGGACAGGCGCCAGTGATTCCCTATATGCAGACCGTTTACCAGTTGGTGGACGAAGGAAAAGTGGATATTGGAGACGTGGTTACGCACACATTGCCGCTCGATGAAGCAGAAAAGGGTTACGAAGTTTTTGACAGAAGAACAGATGGGGCTATTAAAGTAGTGCTGAAGCCTTAACTATACAGGGCTTCTTTTTTGAGCCTGGAGAATTTAGCAAGCAGGAGATTGTGAATTTTTGGCGAACAAGTATTGAAAAAGGTGGTGCCGAACATGAACATTTCTGCTGTGAAATCGCAAGTGCAAATTCAGCTTCAAAAACAAGTGATGAATCACGAAATGGTTAGTGTTCAAAATCTTCTTTCCGGTCTTCCTGCGCCTATTCAGGTCCCGGAACCAGGCAAAGGGAAAAACGTCGACATGCGAGCTTAAAAGATGATTTTGCACAAACTGCGACCCGTACATGGGATCACTGAATAAGTGACCTGCTTACGGGTTGTTTTTATTGCATAGGAGGGTTTGCAGGATGATTCGCTAACTTGCAACGCAAAAATAACCAGAGCGGCATCTGGTTTTCAGATAAATCAGGCACCATTTTGAAGATAATTAACCTGACTTTGATCCAATTGCAAATCGGCTGCCTGCAAACTGTCCTTTAACTGATCAATTGTTTTACAGCCGATGATCGGAATGGTGATGAACGGTTGGGACATTAAATAGCCCAGCACTAACTCCGTAATCGAAAGTGAAAGTTCTTCTGCCAGTTTTTTCACTCGAGCATATCGGTTGTTGTTTTCCTCTGACAAAAACTTTTTTTGAAAACGCTCATTCAAATTGCCATTATGCATTTTATTGAAAAATCCATTTGCTTGCGAAGAATAAGGAATGGCTGCCAGCCCGGTGTGGGTATGTAACGCTTCGAGCTCTTCATCCATCATAACCAGAGTAGAATCACCGACACCGGTTGGATTTACCCGCGCCAAACTCCACATCATTTGATTGCCCACAAACCCTTGCAAGCCGTGCTTTGACGCATAGTTCAGGGCTTCCCGAATGCGACTGGATGTCCAGTTCGAGCAGCCAAAGTAACGAATCTTTCCTGCAGTCACTTGCTCATTTAGCGTTTCGAGAATATCTCCTACCGGATGCGCCTGGTCATCCCGGTGCAGCCAGTACAAGTCGATCACATCTGTCCCCAGGTGTGTCAGGCTGGCGTCCAGATCATGAACAATATCTGCTTTTGAAATACGGGAGATATGCATGTTGGAGAGTTCTGGGTGAGCGCCTTTGGTAGCGACCAGCAGATTATCGCGGTTACCCCTTAGTTTAAGCCATTTTCCGATAGTTTTCTCGCTGGCGCTCTTGACGCCCGGGACCCAATCCCCATAGACATTGGCTGTGTCAATGAAATTTCCGCCAGCTTCAACAAAAGTATCCAATAATTTCCAAGAAGAAGCCTCATCAATCGCAGTTCCGAATGATCCGGTACCTAAACAAATGGACGAACAAGTTAGATCTGAACCCGGAATTTGTTTATAGATCATGCTCCCTTTCCCTCCATTTCACTGTGGTCTAATTTTACTATAAAAGATAAACATAAAATACCACTTACAACAATGCCAATTTTTCTAATTTAGACGAAGGAATTAACGGGAAAAGGTGGTATATATTCCCAAGACAATCAGTATCAGTTGACCTAGTATCTAAGGAGATGGGAAATGTGGGGTTGATCAAAAAGCACCGTCAGTTAATCGCGGGCATCGTGATCGGAAGCCTGGTGGCAGGTGGAGGGGCTGTTTTTGCTGACAGCGCAGTGCAAGCAATCCAGTCAAGCTCCATTAGTATCAAGTTCGATGGAGTGAAGAAGCAGTTCACAGATGGCTATGTGGTACTTACCTATCAGGATCATACGTATGTACCGGCTCGTTTTGTCGCCGAGGCTCTGGGGGCGAATGTGAACTGGGACGACAGCACCAGCACTGTGCTTGTGTCCAGCAATGGCCATTCCGTTTCAAATGGTGCAAGAGTGGTTCCCTTGGATGTATCGGTCACAAGTGGCCCGATGAACATGCATATCTCCAAAGTTACTTTGGATCCGGCCTATCAAATCGACAAGTATTCAACTCCTATTAATGCAGTGGTATTTACAGTGCAGGTTGAAAATACAAGCACGAGTACTGTAAGTTGGCATCCTGCACAAGGAACCATTGTGTTAAATACGAAGGAACAAGCAGACGCCGGGGCTACTTTATTCTATTCTGATCAGGTAGATGGAGAATTTATCGGGCAAGTGGTCAAAAGTGGAAACATAGCGATTAAAGTGAACAGCGATCTTACTCAGATTAAGGATATCAAGTTTAAAGTGCCTGGCGCTTTTAATGATCAGTTTAATGCACTTGGAAATGATGCCCTGATCGACATTCCACTCAATTAAATGAATCACTATAAACTAATTTTATTTGATCTTGATGATACGCTCATCTATTTTGATGATTACTGGGAAGATGCCTCGAAGGAAGCGTTTAAATAGTACTCTAATTGCTCCTGTTAAGGTTGAACATCTCCCAAAGCAATATCATAACGAGATTGAATTGTATTTGCTGTTCGCGGACCGACGATGCCATCGGCAACTAACTGTTGACTG
>JAQBPP010000187.1 GCA_028287455.1 Bacilli bacterium
CAACGTAGGCAAGATTGAAAATTATGACGTAGGCATGGAACTCGCCAACCCCACCTGTGGGGATGTCATCGGCATCCACGTGAAGCTGGATGACGAAGGAAAAGTCTGCGATGCGAAGTTTCACGGTTATGGCTGCTCCATCAGTCAATCCAGCGCCTCCATGCTAACCGTAAAACTGCGCGGCAAAACGATCCAGGAAGCGAAACAGTTAATTGACGATTTTTATGGTATGATGAAGGGAGCCGAAGGGGACCACTCTAAGCTTGGTGAATTACAGGCTTTGCAAGGAGTTTCCAAGTATCCTGTTCGCATAAAATGTGCCACTTTGGCATGGAAGGCTTTGGAGCAAGGGCTCGAACAGATGAGTAACAAGGAGGGAACACAATATGGCGATTGAAGAAGCGAAGCTGCCAACAGGCAAAGAAGCGGAAAATATTGTTTCTGACTATAAATTAGGGTTTTCTGATCCGGAAAACTATGTGTTCAAATCTGGCAAAGGTTTAAACCGTGAAATCGTCGTCACCATCTCTGAAATGAAAAATGAACCCGGGTGGATGACTGATTTCCGGTTGAAGAGTTATGAGCAATTCATGAAAATGCCCATGCCTTGGTGGACCAAGGATTTGGATACGTTAGATATCAACGACATTCACTACTATGTGCGGCCGACCGACAAGTCGGTGACTGACTGGAATGACGTGCCAGACGCTGTTAAGCAAACATTTGACAAGTTAGGAATTCCAGAAGCGGAACGCAACTTCCTGGCCGGCGTTACCGCGCAGTACGAATCCGAAGTTGTTTATCACAGCATGCAGAAGGAACTCGAAGACCTGGGAGTTATCTTTACTGATACGGATACAGCAGTAAGGGAACATCCGGAACTCGTGAAGAAATATTTTGGCACGGTAATACCGCCTTCTGATAATAAATTTGCAGCTTTAAATTCTGCAGTTTGGTCGGGTGGATCGTTTATCTGGGTGCCAAAAGGCGTCAAAGTAGATATTCCGCTGCAAGCTTACTTCCGCATCAATACCAAAAATGCCGGACAATTTGAGCGTACGCTGATTATAGGCGATGATGATTCATTCGTGCATTACGTGGAAGGCTGTTCTGCGCCGAAATATACGACTGACGCTCTGCATTCCGCTGTGGTTGAAATTATTTGCAACAAAGGATCTCGCGTTCGTTACAGCACGATTCAAAATTGGTCGCCCAACGTTTATAACCTCGTAACCAAGCGTGCCGTTGCGCATGAAAATGCGGTTATGGAGTGGATTGACGGCAACATTGGATCCAAACTCACGATGAAATATCCTGCCGTAATTCTCAAAGGTGAAGGATCACGCGCTGAAGTGACGTCCATTGCGTTTGCTGGTCGCGACATGCACCAGGATGCGGGAACCAAGGTATTCCATCTGGCAGATAACACTTCCAGCACGATCATTTCCAAGTCCATTTCCAAGGACGGGGGCAAAAGCACCTATCGTGGTTGGGTCAAAGTAGCGGATAATGCGCACAATGTGAAGGTCAACGTCAAGTGTGACGCACTCATGTTTGGTGACAACTCCGTTTCTGATACACTTCCGTTTATGGAAGTAGGCAACAACGAAGTCGCGATCGAACATGAAGCTACTGTATCCAAGGTTTCTGAAGATCAATTGTTCTATCTGCAAAGCAGAGGTCTATCCGAAACTCAGGCTACCAGCCTAATCGTGTCCGGTTTCATTGAGCCTTTCTCCAAAGAACTGCCAATGGAGTACGCGGTTGAACTAAATCGTTTAATCGAGCTTGAAATGGAAGGTTCGGTAGGATAAGCCTATTAAATCAAGGGTTTCCAGGTCTGAAAATGTGGTTTGTCCGTTTTCTTAAAACTGAATATACCGTGCGTACAGATCCAAAGCGTCATTCTCAATCTTCTGAGTGATGTGGAGGTACATGTCAGCGGTGATCGTAAAATTCGTGTTCGAGTTTCTCGGACACGAATTTTTAAATTCGGACCGGCTTAACTGTTACATCTACATTCTAATCCTCCACCTTGCCCTCATGCAGCACCCAATCTCTTTCCTCAATCATGCTGCCGATATCGCACACTAGCCTATTACCCGCGAACATAATGGCACTAGTCATCAAATCCGTTCCTGTCTTCCACTCCTGCTTGCGCCCACAATTGCTACATTCAACGATGAACAATATGATCAACCACATATATTAAATATATGTACCAGTATAGCTAATAAACCATATTCCTCCAATGTTGGTGTGAATATAATGTGAAGTTCGACGATATAACATTCAGAAATTGGAGATGTTTGTTAAAATGGAGGCATATAAAGTCGGAGGTTGTTAATTATACATTATGTTGATCCGAAGATAGGGTACTGTATCCACTGCAAAACAAAAAAATCGAGTGCTGTTTTTAGTCGTTTATTCCAAACTGGATTTTTCTATTTGGCGAATAAAAAGAGTTGTGCTTTGGGTATTTGTGATGATTGCTTAAAGGAGACTGAATGTCAAAAGATAAGTAAGTGATTTTCAGCGGATTACACTATTGTAGTTTTGGGTTCTTCGAAGGATCGAATGATTCGATTGGTTTGCTCAATTGCTTCATCTGTTGAAGAAAAACCAAAAGTATCCTTTAAATCTGCTATGGTTTTTACTATTTCGTTATGCTCCACGTTGCCTTTAATAAGATTCTTGATCACATACTCAAGAGTCTCAATATTATTCTCATTGATAAAAAATCACCCATTTTCCCTAGAATATCTCAAAACTAAAACACACCCCGAAAAAAGCCCACAAAATTCATTAAAGCACCTTTTTGTATTCGTAGTAAATAGCATAATGTGTCTATTGTGTGAAAAATGTAAAAACAATCTTTTTCTGCCCCATTACCGAAATGACAAAGCGACCTGCCATTACATGTAGGGGAAGTTATGAACTGCTGGACTTATATTGCCATACTTGATGAGAGTGTTTCGATAGAACAATCTGCGTTAAATACAACGATTGACCCCGAGTTGAGGGAATTTATTGAAAAGGTGATGGCCGCTGCAAGTTCACAAAGCAGGAGATTAAAAGATTTCTTACAAGTAGAAGGAGTTCCGTTGCCTCCAGAATCAGAAC
>JAQBPP010000196.1 GCA_028287455.1 Bacilli bacterium
TGCTCCTCTTGCAGCGATCGCTCACCAGATACTAACAGGACGATTAAGGATGCAGCCAGAATCGTTAAAAGTGGCATAACCGGAAACGCATACCGGGTGATCGGCACAAACAGAAGCTGCACAACAGATTGAAACACCACGAGAAAGAGAATCGGCCGCAATTTCTCTAGTCTGCGGTACAGAAGCATGGCGGATGCCCCCAGATATGCGATCCATTGATGAATAAAAGAAAACATATCCAGGAATTTGCCATGCGGCGTGACCCATAAGTCGCTGAACATATACTGCAGCTTGCCGACAGTAAACCATGCGGCATACAGCCAGAAATGGGTTTGAAAACCTTCCCTTATTCGGTGCAGCGCAAGTGATTGCTGATCATCACCGCTGACGCTGTCAAAATACTGATCGCCCAGCGAATAGTAGGGATCCGTTCCTGCAAGCAACGGATTGCCGGTTTCTGTGCTAAACAAAACGAAATGCCCTAGTGTGATAACATTGCGGATCCACCACGGTGCAAGCACAATGACAAAGCCGGCAATCGACAACACCGTCAAACGAATTGGATGATTAATACGTCGAACCAGGATATAGTACAACAATGGCGCCAAAACTACAGGTGCCAAAGTGGGCCGTACCAAGACAGCGAGCCCCAGCACTATACCGCTAAGAAAGATAAATTTCCCTGACTGGCGCTGGATGGCCATCACGAAAACATAGGTATACAGCATCAGGAAAAACACATAAACTGTTTCAGTCAAAAGGAGACCGCATGTCCAAACTGCTGCTGGATAAACGGCAAAAGCAAGTGCTGACAGCAAACCCACACGTCGATTGGCTGCCTTTTTGCCAACTAAATAAACGAGTAAAACAGTTAACGTGGACAACACTACTTGAACTGCACGAACCCATTTTAAAGCAAAGCCAAAGACAGCATAAATGGCAGCGATAAACATTGGATATCCAGGTGTAATAAACGCATCTGGCTCTCCAGACCAGAAACTGAAAGTATGAAGCTGCAGAAGCCTTCTGGCAGTCGCTTCATAATGTACAGCGTCCCCAACCAGCTGTGGTTGAATATACGATTTCAGAAAATACAGCCGCAACAAAAACGCAACGCAAACTGTAAAAGCGACCAGTATTACCTCTGTCCTCCGTGACAGGAGTTTTCTAGTCCATTCCAATTGTAAATCTCCCTTCAGTGTTGATTAAACATTTGTTTATTTTAGCATAAATTAAACGTCAAAGAAAAAAACCTCTGATGGAAGGATATAGTGTCCTGCCATCAGAGGTTTTCGTCATGGATTAGCTGATTTTCCTGTCTTCGATTCTTCCATATTCACGAATACATTTAATTTGGATTGGATCATTTTCCAGTTCTGCAGCGATTGACTCTACTTCACGATAGGATTCAGCCGTGATCTCGGCTCGTTTTAAACCGGAATTAGTATAATATTCAACGATAAATCGCATCTTTCTGGCCCCCCAAGTCAGAATGAATTGAACTACACTTATACTAATTCTGCGTGTTGGAATAAAAATCCTCTTTATCCGGCGATTTAAAAATTTTTCATGTTTGCAATTTCCTAACTTCTTCTTCAATTCTGCCTTTATCGATTGGCTCAAACAGGAGGGCAAGCGGCTCAATTGTTTTCAACGGATCGATCTCCAAATAATTCCAACCAGGCGCCGCAATCCCGAGATTGGCCCTGATTTTTTCACATGTGAACGGTAAAAACGGCGAGGCCAAATTAGACAAATTTGCGATGATTTGAACACAAGTAAAGATGGTTTGAGCACATTGCTCCGGCTCCTGATTCACTTGCTGCCAAGGCTTTTGTTCATCAAAATACTTATTTGCAGATCGAATAAACGAAAATAGTTGTTCCAAAGCAGGCTTACACTCACCTGCCTCAATTTTGACGCCTACCTCTTCATATAACTGATCAATCTGTTGTCTTTTAGTCGGATCGATGGTGGACAATGGCACCTGAGCTTGAAAGAATTTTTCAACAAATTTCAAGGTTCGTTGCACGAAATTTCCGAATGCGCCAAGCAGTTCGCCATTATGGCTGTTGATAAATTCTCGCCAGGAGAAATCGGTGTCTCTTTTTTCCGGAGCGTTGATGGTTAAAAAGTAACGGATTGAATCAGCTGAATAATGCTCCAGCAGGTAAGGCACCCACACCGCCCAGTTTCGGCTGGTTGAGATTTTCTTCCCTTCAATAGTCAAATATTCATTCGATAAGATTCGGTCGGGTAAATGCAAACCGCCGTCTGCTCCAAGCAGAATTGCAGGCCAAATTATGGAGTGAAATGGAATATTATCCTTCCCTTGCACGTAGTAGGCAGTTACTTCACGTGACCAGAACTGCTGCCAATTACCCCCATTTCGTTCGGCCCACTGTTTACTCGCCGACAGATATCCACACACCGCATCAATCCAGACATAAATCTTCTTATTCTCAAACCCTGCAATTGGAACATTGATCCCCCACTGCAAGTCACGTGTCACGGCTCGATCTTGCAGGCCTTCTTTTAAATAACGTGCTGTTAATTGAACCGCGTTATCTCTCCAGTGTTTCGCCTCAGTTAGATAAGCCTCTAACGACCCTTGAAACTTTGATAATGCAAAATAGAGGTGATCGGTATTGCGTTCGACCGGACGATTGCCGCACAATTTACAATGTTTATCCTGAAGTTCAAGTGGATCAAGGATTGCAGAGCAATGCTCGCACTGATCGCCGCGTGCCCCATTCCCGCAGTTTGGGCAGATGCCTTCCACATATCGATCTGGCAAAAATTGATGACATTGCTCGCAGAAGGTCTGCTTAACCTCCCTTTTGTAAATAAGTCCATTTTCATATAGTTGTAAAAAGAGATCTTGAACCACCTGATGGTGATGCTCTTGGTCAGTCCGGGAATAAAGATCATAGGAAAAACCAAGCTGCTGAAAACACGATTTAAATTCATCATGAAAGTAGTCGGTAATTTCTTTTGGCGATCTGTTTTCCTGATTTGCCCGGATCGCAATCGGTGTTCCATGACAGTCACTGCCAGAAACATATAAGACTTCTTCCCCTTTCAGCCGAAAATATCTGGCCAAAATATCTCCGGACAGCAAGCTTGCAATGTGGCCAATATGCAACGAGCCGTTGGCATAAGGCCAGGCGCCACCAATAAAGACTGTCATGATCGAATCCCTCCAACTAAATTCGTTCGAAAACTTGTGCTGAAAACGCAAAAAACTCTCGCCCCTCCTGCAAGGGGCGAGAGTTGAATCCCGCGGTACCACCCAATTTTGCTGATCCGTAACTGGATCATAGCCTCTTCGAGTACGACACAAATAGTGTTTATACTCTAG
>JAQBPP010000283.1 GCA_028287455.1 Bacilli bacterium
TAGCGCTGATAATCTGATTCATTAAGTCACCGGCGAGGAAAAAGTTCACTTGTTCTTTGGTTATGCCTGCTTTTTCAATCGCTTTATCTGCTGCTTCCTCCATTAACAGCTTTTCAGCTTTTTCCCAACTGTCCTGGCCTAACATCAAATCACCATGCAAAGTGTCAAAATCTTTGGCAAGCGGACCGCTCGCTTCAAAAGGTCCGCCGATTGCGGCCTCACCAATAATGGTCGGCTTATTTTGAAAAACCCATGTCTGATGGCCTTGTAACATGTTTACCCTCCCATCTGCAGCAGTGTTTTAATCAGTGCGATAAAAAACGCTGCTACCACTCCGAAGACAATGACGGATCCAGCCACTTTGAACATGTTTCCGCCTACTCCAAGTACATACCCTTCGCTTTTATGTTCAATTGCAGAGGAGGCAATTGAATTGGCAAAACCGGTAACAGGAACTGCTGTGCCAGCCCCCGCCCATTGGGCGATCGTATCGAAGAAGCCAAACCCGGTAGCCAGTACCGACAGAAAAATTAAAACCGCAACAGTAGCGCCGCTCGCACTGTCCTCACTGAGGTGGCAGACGCTTTTAAAAAACACCTGAATTCCTTGGCCCAACAAGCAGATCAGACCGCCAACCAAGAAGGCGCGAACACAATTTATGAAGATGGGTCTGCCAGGTTCATGCTTCTTAGCCAATTGTTGATACTGCTGTTGGGTTAGTGTCAATGTCTTTTTCGCCTGAGTTGGCATTAAGTCGCACTCCTATCGGGTCATAAGTGGGGTGACTCGGTCAATCACTCGCTGCAGACGCTCCGCACTGGTTGAAAATAACATTTTAGCTGCCTGGTCTTTGGTGGATAAAGCAAACAGTTCAATGTCTGCCTGACATTTTTTCAGCGTGAAATAAGTCAGTTTCAGTGTTTGAGGTTCAGGTACTTTGATCACATCATCATACAAATCGACATACAACTCTGCGTTCGAATCCACTTGGCCCAAGAAAACATTATCTAGAGACACCCCTAGTTTTTCTAATTCTGCCAGTAACCATCCATTATTTAATCCGATTGTGGCCAAAGACTCCTGCATGATGTTTCCATCCATGATGACCGTTTGAGGTTCTGTGGTCGGAGATACGGTAAAACCCATGTGCTTGGGGGTTAATGGTTCGTTTTGCGATTTCAGCAGCACACTGACAGCCCCGTTTGGCTCCATTACAGCAAATTCTACATTCGATACTTGGAAGGCATTTTTAAGCCGCAATTGTTCAAGCAGTTCATCTGTGGACATTCGTTCTTTTTTCAGATTATCTTCCAGGATTTTACCATGTTTGATCAGCACTGTTCCTTTACCATCCACAATATCCCGAACTTTTTTACTTTTTACCGCGAGCAGTCCCATCGCGACAGGAAACAGCGCAAAGATTGTCAGCGCAATGAAACCGTGCAACATGGGTCCGTCCATGTTGGTGGCGGTAAAGGCAGCAATGTCGCCGACCGTGATGCCTGCAATATAGTCGAACACTGTCATCTGCGACAGCTGTCGTTTACCAATTAATTTCGTCAATATGAACAAATAGGCTAACGACACGATCGAACGTACTACTATGTTCAGCCATTCTGGCATAACAGATCCTCCTTGCATCAAAGGGAGTGGGACAATGGATCCCTCTCCCTTTGTGACCCTGCATTTGCGTTAGCTAAAACCCTTTGTATTGGGGTTCTTCCGACTCAATGTCGTTCACTCGATTTTCCAGAGCTGACACAATCGACTGCGTATCCTGAGCCGCCTGTGTATACAGTTGTTTCGCTTGCTCGTTTTGAGTATTAAGTGCAAACGTTTCAAGGTTTGCGTGCGCTGATTTTAAACTTGCCATTGTTTGTTTTACCTGTGATGAAACTGTCATGTGTAATCACCTCCGCCACAGCATAGGTTGAACTAAAAAAATCGGGATATTCAACAAAGAACGGCTTGGATGAAACTGGATAGTGAGATTACGTACGAAGTTAACAGGACAAACTAGAAAAAACACGCATTCCTTTCTAGCTCCGGTTGCTAGCAAAAGTCGCGTCGAAAGGAACGCATATTTTTCACTACTGAAGGTAAAGAAAGTTATACACAAGATTTTAAATCTGCATTCAGGAGTTGGTTGAAAAATGGACAACCAGTCAATGACAGAAAGTGCAATGCGACAAGTTGAGGCGGCCGCGGATGAAGCAGTGCAAGCAGCCATGGTAAAAACAGCACTGCGAGCAAATGTTGCAGGCGAAGGTGCAAAACAAACGGCACCGCTTGGGGATGTCGGGGATGAGCTTGCATCACGTGAAAGTGCTGTGGATGCTGCTTCTGGTGAATTCAAATGCGGTGCTGATTAATTTATATAAATCGGTGATGCTTCTGGAACATGTAGTATTTCCCCGGAAATTGGCAAAACTATAGAAGACAGGAAATTACTTTTCTGTAGTTCATGTCGAAAGGGTTGATTACAATAGGAATCAAACGCTTATGGATGCTGCCGGCGAGAGGCGCGTTTTGGCTTTGGCGCAAGTTTGGCCAATGGGCGGAGACCTCTGGCCGTTATGAGGCAGCACAATGGGGCATCGACATCCCTGAACATGACGACCAAGTACAGTAGTAACCTAGGATAAGCAATTTAACAGGAGGCCCCCATTTAAATGGGGGCTTTAAATTAACCCCTGAAAGGGGTGAAGGTTTTGGGGAGAATCATTCGAGCGGTCCCCAATTTATTCACATTGTCGAACTTATGCTTTGGCGTAATTGCACTGGTATTTATTGTGAATCACTTGCCTCTGGTGGCGACCTTATTGATTTTGTGTTCCGCTTTATGCGATCTTTTAGATGGAAAAGTGGCCCGGCAGTTCAAGGTGATCAGCGAATTTGGAGTGGAGCTGGATTCCCTGGCAGATGTTGTAAGTTTCGGAGTGGTCCCGGCGTTACAGCTTTACGAGGCAGTACCGCATCAGTTAGTTTCTACTTTGGCTTTATTGGTCTTTCCTGTTGCTGGTGCTCTTCGCTTGGCTCGGTTTAATACCCACCCCACAATCGGTTATTTCGAAGGATTGCCGATTCCAGCCGCTGGCATTCTGATCGGGTTAAGCTTGTGGATTCCTGCACTGCATCGTTTCGTTCCAGTGTTGGCGTTGCTTTTATCTTTACTTATGATGAGCAAGCTGCGCGTGATGAAATTTTAATCGACTTCAAAGGAGTATTTATGAAAATGCGAATATATGTTCTCTTTTTGTGATACAATAAGATTATCCTGTTAATGTGAGGCGAATCTTATGACACTTCGCTTGGAGCAGTTTGTCGGCCGTGTAGTGGAGATGATTTACCAGGATCGCGCGGGGGTAATCAGTCATCGCCGAGTTCGAATTGTTTCTGTACAAGGGAATTACGTCAGGGCTTACTGTTATGCACGGAGAGCTGTACGTTCCTTTTCCGAAGAAACTATTTTAGCTCTGTTCCCTATGGCAGATGATCAGGTTCGTCACAAAATGGTCAAATAAATCTAAGAAAACTCTAATGTTTGGTTGCTACTATCTAGTTATCACATTTGACTCCCTTTTATATAACATTGAAGGCATGATCTTCTACAGGATCATGCCGATTTTTTTTGACTTGCTTGAAAATAGCCCAGGATGAAACGAAAAAACCATAAATGAAGTGGAGTTGCCGCTAGATAAACGGAAAAAGAATAAACCAGATTCCATTTCTCATAAGTGAAGACATGACACTTTTCGGCTAACCATTCAAAAAGGAGACAAAAAAGGGACCATCCCACGACATACGCGGTGTAATACAGTCCTTTTGGTCTGAGTTTGTCATACAAATAGACGGTAATTAAGGCGTAAGGGCTGTAGATAAAATAAGTGATAACATCCATCAATTCATATTTTTTTTGGTCATTGATATCATATAAATTTAAAGGTGGACTTGCGATCGCATGATCCAGGATGATCGCTAAGGACACACAGAATAAGACCACCAACACAGAAATTGCCCGAGGGTATCGTTTGGGCAAGAACGATACCACGGTATATCCTACAATAATGTTTAATAGAATAAACCATTCGTTTTCATCAAATTTGATGGGTAAGGGCAGTATTTGCTGCATTTAGTGCATCTCTTTTCTTAGCAGGTTTCGATACCAGAGCCAGG
>JAQBPP010000302.1 GCA_028287455.1 Bacilli bacterium
ACGACATGTTTTCGATCACACCGAGAATGTCATGATTCGTCTTAATGGCCATTGTCCCCGCCCGAGCAGCAACTTCTGCTGCTCCCGGGTGCGGGGTGGTGATGATGATCTCCACCGATTTAGGCAGCATTTGGTGGACGTCCATCGCGACATCGCCAGTTCCCGGCGGCAAGTCCAGCAGCATCACATCTAAATCGCCCCAATGCACTTCCGCGAAGAAATTCCGCAGCATTTTGCCGAGCATGGGTCCGCGCCAGATGACTGGATTGTTGTCCGGTACAAAAAAGCCCATCGAGATGATTTTCACACCCTCTTCCTGAACGGGCATAATTAAGCCCTCTACCAAAGCCGGCTTGCGCTCGCCCAATCCGAAGATGGCAGGGATGGAAAATCCATAAATGTCTGCATCCAATACACCGACACGATAGCCCAGTCTGGCGAGTGCGGCAGCCAGATTCGCAGTGACAGTTGATTTACCGACGCCTCCTTTGCCCGACGCAATCGCTAAAAACTTCGTTTTCGTATTTGGCTGAAGCAGAGCTGGCAGTTCACTTGAACCAGAAACGCCTGCCGCGGCCGCAGCTCCTCCACGTACTTTCTGAGCAAATTTGATCCGCTCTTCATCCGTCATAGCTCCGAATGTTAACTGGTACGTTTTGAGACCGGACACACTGTCCAGCGCGTCACGTACATCCTGGTCAATTTTACCTCGCAGCGGGCAGCCGGAAATGGTTAATGCCACTTCCACATCTGCATGATCGTCCTTTATTTCAACGGTTCGCACCATATCCAACTCTACAATGTTCCGGTGTACTTCCGGATCTTCTACAGTTTTGAGCACTTCCAGTATTGCTTCGCGTGTTACCATAAGTCACCTTCTCCTTTGGAAACCAACTGTAGTTCCCACTCTATTGTATCATAGAAAATATGTTCATTCCTTACTCCCTCAGCCCTGAGCAAAGTCGGTCGCAAGGTATGAACATATTTTCGATTACAAATTTATGCAAAAAAAAATCCCGCAGAGTGCATCTGTGGGATTCCGAACATAAGCAAAATTAACGTTTTGAGAATTGCGGAGCGCGCCTGGCAGCCTTAAGGCCGTATTTTTTACGCTCTTTCATACGAGGATCCCTCGTTAAGAATCCTGCACGCTTCAAAGCGCCGCGCAATTGTGGATCAGCCTTGAGCAAAGCGCGGGAAATTCCGTGACGAATAGCTCCTGCCTGACCGGATAATCCACCGCCGCCTACGTTGCATAATACGTCATATTTTCCGATCAATTCGGTTAACACTAAAGGTTGTCTAACAATGAGTTTCAGTGTTTCAAGCCCGAAGTAATTATCAATATCACGCTTGTTGATTTGAACGGCTCCATCTCCAGGAACGAGTCGAATACGTGCCACGGAGTGTTTACGCCGTCCTGTTCCCCAGTATTGCACTTGAGCCACGGGACTACCTCCTTAAATTTTTACAAGTCAATTGCGACGGGTTGTTGTGCTTCGTGTGGATGCTCCGTGCCTTTGTAAACGCGCAGCTTCGTGAGTTGCTCGCGACCCAGCGTGTTTTTTGGCAGCATTCCCCGAATTGCGGAAAACAGAATACGTTCCGGGTGAGATTTCAACATGCCTTCCGCACTAATTTCCTTCAATCCGCCTGGATGAAGCGAATGGCGGCGATACATTTTTTGAGTGAGTTTCTTACCTGTAAATACAACCTTCTCTGCGTTTACAATGATGACAAAGTCACCAGTGTCCACATGAGGTGTATATTCCGGTTTATTCTTGCCGCGCAATATAGTAGCTACCCTGCTCGCTAATCGACCAACAGTATGATCAGTAGCATCAACAATATACCAATTGCGTTCCACAGCGCCTGGTTTCGCCATGTACGTAGTACGCATGGTGTTCCCTCCTAGGGTTATAAAGATGGAATTTAAACCGGGGCTAGTGGGAGTAGCGGGTTTAAACGACCATCGAGTATTTTACCAGTCAGACTCTAATAAGTCAAGTCAACCTGACCGGGTGTGTTACATTTTCTATCTACCAATTCGCATATAAGCTTTTATTCAGTTGTTCATCCGTATACGCAACTTCCCACAGAGTCAAACCATGTGCAGGAGCCGTATGACCCGCTTTGGTTCGGTCACACGCCCCTAGGATGATTGGAATGGAGCTTGGACGGATCTTCCCATTGCCAACATCCAATAAAGTACCCACCAGGATTCTCACCATATTCCAAAGGAATCCGCTGCCGGTGACCCAAATTCGCAGCAGCTGTTCTTCAGCTTGCAGATCAACTCTGACGTCATAAAGCGTTCTAACTTTATTGGTTACCGGAGTGGCCGCAGCACAAAAGCTGGTAAAATCATGTGTCCCCTTTAACAGCTTAGCGCCTTCAGACAGACGTGAGAAATCCAGACGATAGGGATAATAGTAAGCGGTGAAACGCTTAAAAACATCCCCAGTACGGCTTACATCTACGACATAGCAATAAGTTTTCCGCACGGCGTCATATCTCGGATTGAACGCTGCCGGTACCTCCACTGCACGCCGAACGCGCAAATCCGCTGGCAACCGCGTATTAAGAACACGCGGCAAATGAGGCACTGGAATCGGAGTCTGCAGGTCGCTGACCACAATTTGTCCCCGGGCATGAACCCCGGCATCGGTGCGTCCTGCTACTTCTGTTTCGACCGCGCTCCCCGTCAGCTGCTGCAGCGCGTCCTGCAGTTGCCCTTGCACTGTTCGCAACCCTGGCCTTTGGATCTGATAGCCGTGAAAGTTCGTTCCCTCATACGATACCACTAACGCTGTACGCATGCGGCCGCCTCTTTTCGCCACTTCGATTGCAAAAGAGGTTTGCCTTTGTAGACAAACCTCTTTGTCTCAATTGAATGTTGTGAGGTTCTACTCAACTAACTCAAGAATGACCATCGGCGCGCCATCACCGCGGCGAGGCCCCACTTTTAGAATCCGTGTGTAACCGCCTGCGCGTGTTTGAAACCGGGGAGCAATTTGGTTAAACAACTTTTGGACTGCATCCTGGTTGGTCTCTGTGTCAGCTACCTCCGGACGTACAAATGCTGCCACTTGTCTGCGAGCATGCAGATCGCCGCGTTTAGCCAAGGTGATCATTTTATCAGCGACAGAACGAATCTCTTTGGCCTTGGCTTCTGTGGTTTGAATCCGTTCGTAAATGAACAGATCGGTCACAAGATCTTGAAACAAAGCCTTCCGGTTGCCTGTGCGTCTGTTGAGCTTGCGGTATGCCATAGTTGTATCCCTCCTCTACCTGTAGGGTGAGGGTGTGCTTAATCTTCCGGACGAAGCGACAGCCCTAAATCCAATAACTTCTCCTGCACTTCTTCAAGCGACTTCCGGCCCAGGTTGCGAACCTTCATCATCTCTTCTTCTGTTTTCGAGCACAATTCCTGCACTGTATTAATACCGGCACGCTTGAGACAATTGTAGGAACGAACTGACAAATCCAACTCTTCAATGGTCATTTCGAGCACTTTTTCTTTTTTGTCGTCCTCTTTTTCAACCATGATATCTTTTTCTGGAATCGTATCTGTTAACCCTACAAACAATTTCAGGTGTGCAATCAAAATATCCGCACCCAAGCTTACTGCTTCATCCGGGCGGATGCTGCCATCCGTCCAAACTTCCAGCGTAAGTTTGTCATAGTTAGTCACTTGACCGACGCGAGTGTTTTCTACGCTGTAATTAACCCGCGTAATTGGGGTAAAGATAGAATCAATGGGAATTAAGCCAATTTCTTGATCATCCCGTTTATTTCGATCAGCAGGTACGTAGCCGCGGCCGCGTGACGCTCTGATCTCCATGTATAACTTCGCCCCATCTGCCAGAGTAGCAATATGAAGGTCAGGATTTAAAATATCAACATCAGAATCCACCTGGATATCTGCTGCAGTGATAATTCCCGGTCCTTCTGCATCAACGGTCAGAAGTTTCTCGTCATCCGCATGAATTTTCAATGACAAACGCTTGAGACTTAGAATGATCTCAGTCGTGTCTTCAATTACGCCGGGTATAGTTGAGAACTCATGTAACACCCCTTCAATCTTAATTGAAGTGGCTGCTGCACCAGGAAGAGAAGACAGTAGAATCCTACGCAGGGAATTTCCAAGTGTAGTCCCATATCCACGCTCCAAAGGCTCTACTACAAATTTCCCATACGTCCCCTCGGCGCTTAACTCGACTGTCTCAATCCTCGGCTTTTCAATTTCGATCATGCACGTAACCCTCCTTGTCGACAACTCAAGCATACCGTAGAACATGCGCCCTTGAGGGTGACCAATGTCGAATTCGCTATTAGCGTGAGTACAACTCGACGATCATTTGCTCGGCGACCGGAATGTCGATCTCGTCACGAGCAGGTACGCGCATTACACGACCCGATTTTGCACTCAAGTCACGCTCTAACCATGCAAGCACCGTACGGTTTTCCGCTTGTTCAACCAATACCTTGATTTTGACAGACTCTTGTGACGATGGATGAATTGCGATCACATCGCCAACTTTTGTCAAATATGAAGGAATGTCGACGCGATGTCCATTGACTGTAAAGTGGCCATGACGCACCAGTTGACGAGCTTCTGGTCTCGAAGCAGCGAATCCTAAACGGTATACTACATTATCTAAACGACTCTCCAGAATCTGGAGCAGGTTTTCACCTGTGATCCCTTTACGACGAGCCGCTTCCTCATAGTAACTGCGGAATTGTTTTTCCAAAATTCCATACACGCGGCGAGCTTTTTGTTTCTCGCGCAGCTGCAGTCCGTATTCGGACAGTTTTTTCCGACCTTGCCCATGTTGTCCAGGAGCATAGGCACGACGATCTATGGCACATTTATCTGTGTAACAACGTTCACCCTTCAGGTAGAGCTTCACGCCCTCCCGACGGCATAAACGGCAAACAGCACCTGAATATCTTGCCATCCTATCATTGACACCTCCTGTTAAATTTATACAATCTATCCAAAATTATCCCATTATACACGGCGGCGTTTTGGTGGACGGCAACCGTTATGTGGAATTGGAGTTACATCTTTAATCACTGAAACTTCAAGTCCTGCAGCTTGCAAGGAGCGAATTGCAGCTTCTCGACCAGCACCAGGTCCTTTAACTGTTACTTCACATGATTTCATCCCATGCTCCATGGCTACTTTTGCAGCGGATTCAGCCGCCATTTGAGCAGCATATGGAGTGGATTTGCGGGAGCCCTTAAATCCAAGACCACCGGAGGAGGCCCAGGAAATGGCGTTCCCAGTCATATCGGTAATGGTGACAATCGTATTGTTAAACGTAGACTTGATGTGAGCTACACCCACTTCTACATTCTTCCGATCACGACGTTTTGTGCGGGTTTTAGCAGTGGCACTCTTACCACGTACTTTAACTTTAGCCATTTGGTGTTAACCTCCCTCCTTATTTCTTCTTGCCAGCTACTGTTCTGCGAGGACCTTTACGCGTACGGGCATTTGTTTTTGTCCGTTGTCCGCGCACAGGCAATCCTCTGCGATGACGTACTCCCCGGAAGGAACCGATTTCGACCAACCGTTTAATGTTGAGCGCGACCTCACGACGGAGATCTCCTTCAACCTTAATGTTCTTATCGATATAGTCTCTTAACTTCGAGACCTCGTCTTCTGTTAATTCCCGAATGCGTGTATCCGCATTGATGCCGGTGGATGATAAAATTTCGTTCGAAGTGGGACGCCCGACGCCGAAAATATACGTCAGGCCGATCTCCACACGCTTATCACGAGGTAAGTCTACCCCTGCAATACGTGCCATGTAGCGATTACACCTCCTGAGTGGTTAAATTCAAAGTTGTTCAAATAATCTATTGAAACAGCGAAGCGCACGGCAGGAAACCCCGAACACCGGTCGAGGCAGCCGCTTCCTGCCTGCTTGCGCTGACCCATTCATCTTGAAGTCGCAGGAATGCGTCTACCAACACGGCTTATCCTTGTCTTTGTTTATGCTTCGGATTTTCGCAGATTACCATAACTGCCCCTTTGCGTCGAATGATTTTGCATTTCTCGCAAATTGGCTTTACAGATGGGCGCACTTTCATCGCTAAACCCCCATTTCCTCTGTCAGTCTTATCTAAAACGATAGGTGATCCGTCCACGGGTAAGGTCATAAGGCGATAACTCAACCGTTACGCGATCCCCGGGTAGGATCCGAATGTAATTCATCCGAATCTTGCCTGATACATGGGCCAAGATTTTGTGCCCATTTTCTAATTCGACACGAAACATTGCGCTTGGCAACGGTTCGATTACAGTTCCTTCAACTTCTATCACATCATCTTTTGCCACTCAGCTATTCCCCCCTATATCCTATCTCAGAATCATCAAGTCGAGTTAAAATCTCTGGTCCATCGGGTGTAACTGCGATGGTATGTTCGAAATGAGCTGCCAAAGATCCATCAGCCGTAACGACTGTCCAGTTATCGGCAAGCGTGCGGGTATGGTATGAGCCTGTAGTCGTCATCGGTTCAATCGCGAGTGTCACCCCTGGCATCAGCTTGGGACCTTGTCCCGGCGGGCCAAAATTGGGAACTTCAGGATCTTCGTGCATATTGCACCCAATCCCATGTCCCGCATATTCGCGCACTACTGACAACCCCTGTGCTTCCACATAAGTTTGAACTGCATGGCCAATGTCTGACAGGCGGCCTTCTTCCTTCGCCGCTGCTATTCCTCGATAAAGTGATTCTTCAGTAACCGCAAGAAGTCGGGTTGCCTCATCTGAGATAAGACCCACAGGATAGGTCCAAGCTGAATCCCCGTGATAACCTTGAAGAAACGCTCCAATGTCAATTGAAATGATATCACCGTCGACCAATGTTAGTGGACCAGGTATTCCATGTACAATTACATCATTAACGGAAGCGCAAATCGAAGCCGGATAGCCGTTATACCCCATGAACGAGGGTTCCGCGCCATAACTTCGAATAAACTCCTCTGCAATGCGATCCAGTTCCATCGTTGTGATTCCAGGCCGAATGTGTTTGGCCAATTCCTGGTGGGTTAACGCGACGAGCCGACCAGCCTTTCGCATCAATTCCAATTGCGACTTGGACTTGCCCACAATCACCTGGCACCTCTTAAGACTGAAGCTATACTGGAAAACACTTCATCTATCGAGTCTTCACCATTTACCTGATGCAGTAAACCTTTGCCAGCATAATAGTGAAGTACAGGCTTGGTTTTAGTGAAATACTCATCTAGACGAGTGGCAACCTTCTCTTCGGATTCATCATCCGGCCGCTGAATCAGTTCACCGCCACAATGGTCACAAACCCCCGGCTGTTTTGGGGGATTGAATTCCAAGTGGTACGAAGACCCGCAGCTTTTGCAAATTCGCCGTCCGGTGAGACGACGTAAGAGGTTATTGGCATCGACTTCTAAGTTTACTACAAAATCGATGTATTTGCCAAGTTCTTTTAACATTTTGTCTAATTCTTCTGCCTGAGCTACCGTTCTGGGATAGCCATCGAGTAAAGCGCCATGCGCCACATCCGGTTGCTGCAGCCGCTCGGCAACGATGCCATTGATAACCTCATCGGGCACCAAGAGTCCTTTGTTCATATACTCTTTGGCCAGTTTCCCCATTGGAGTCCCTTGTGCAATAGCGGCGCGAAGCGCGTCTCCGGTGGACAAGTGAATCACGCTGAATTCTTTTACAATACGTTCTGCCTGAGTCCCTTTACCTGCGCCCGGAGGTCCCATCAAAATAACCAGCATCGTGCTTGCCTCCTTTGTAAACCATCTGGAGTTTTTTGCGGCGACAGTTACCTGATAAATCCGCGATAATGACGTTGAATCAGCTGCGACTCGACCTGTTTCATGGTTTCCAGCGCCACCCCTGTAATGATCAAGAGTGAAGTACCGCCGAAGTAAAGATTCACCTGCAGCGCGCCAGAAACAGCGAACGGCAGTGCAGTAACTGCGGCCAGAAACAGTGCGCCTACCACTGTAATCCGATTTATCACCCGGGTGATAAAATCCAGTGTCGGCTGACCCGGGCGAATACCTGGGATATAGCTTTGATTCTTCCTCATATTGTCAACCAGCTGCTCTGGGTTCAGCTGTATATAAGTGTAGAAGTAGGTAAACGCGATTGTGAAAATTACTTCTAATATGATATACAACCAGCCGCCAGGAGCTAAATGCGATTGAATCCAAAGTGTGGCGCGGTTTGGATGCATCCAACCGGCAACCACTGATGGAAAAATCAACAGTGAGCTGGCAAAGATGACTGGAATGACACCTGCTGCGTTGACTTTGAGCGGAAGGTGAGTGGACTGTCCGCCATAAACCTTGCGTCCGACAACTCGCTGCGCATACTGGATCGGGATGCGTCTGACGCCCTGCTGGACATAAATCACACCTGCAATGATCAAGACGGAAGCGATCAGCAGCAATAACACATACAAGAGAGACATCGTAAGCTGCCCAGGTTTATTATAAAACCAGCTCACATATAATTGCTGTATTCCGGTACCCGTACGGGCAATGATCCCGGTGAAGATTAAAATCGAGATCCCGTTGCCGATTCCTTTTTCAGTGATTTGTTCTCCAAGCCACATTAAAAAGGTGGTTCCCGCTGTTAAACTCAGCACAATCAGCAAAAATGACTTCCAACTTGTATCAACTACTACTCCATAGTTTCGGTTGAAGTAATAAGTAAAGGCAACAGCCTGCACCAAGCCCAAGATCACTGTTCCGTAGCGGGTGATCTGGGTCAGTTTGCGGCGACCATGTTCCCCTTCTTTTGCCCATTCCTCAAACCTTGGGATCACGCCCATTTGCAGCAGCTGCACGATGATGGAAGCTGTGATATAGGGCGTGATGCTCATTGCAAACAAAGAGAAATTCTGCAGCGCGCCGCCAGAAAAGGTGTTCAGCAGATTGAAAATCTGATTGGTGGCACCTAATTGCGACATTTGTGAAGCATCAATGTTAGGTACCGGGATAAACGATCCTAGCCGAAAAACGACCAGCATCAAAAGTGTGAACAAAATTCGGCTGCGAATATCACCGACCGTCCATATATTCCGGATTGTCCTGAACATTAGATCACCTCTGCTTTACCGCCGGCTGATTCAATCTTCTCTTTTGCAGAAGAAGAGAACCCATTTGCTTGGACGGTCAGAGCCACTGTCAATTCACCTTGTCCGAGGACTTTGACCCCATCGCGCAGTGAACGAATGATTCGACGTTCTAACAGCAATTCTGGCGTAACTACTGTTCCGGCTTCGAAAGCAGCCAGCTTGCCCACATTGACTTCTGTCAATTCTTTCTTAAAAGGAGCATTGCTGAAGCCGCGTTTCGGTAAACGCCGGTACAATGGAGTTTGACCTCCTTCAAAACCTACGCGTACACCGCCGCCGGAGCGCGCATTCTGTCCTTTATGACCACGGCCAGATGTTTTACCTGTACCTGAACTCGTTCCGCGACCTAACCGCTTGCGTGCCTTGGTTGAGCCCGGAGCAGGACTTAATTCATGCAGATTCATCAAAAACACCTCCCAAGACCGAGACTGCTACTCGGCTAACTCTTTCACTTCGACCAAGTGGCTCACTTTATTCACCATGCCACGAATAATAGCATTGTCCGGTTGGATTACCGTTTGATGGAGTTTACGCAATCCCAGCGTCCGTACTGTAACACGCTGAGGTTCCGGACGACCAATGGTGCTGCGAGTGAGAGTAATCTGAAGCTTCGCCATTGTACGTCCCTCCTTAACCTAAAATTTCGCCCAACGTCTTGCCGCGTAGTCTGGCTACATCTTCTGGGCGCTTCAACCGCTTAAGTCCATCTAACGTTGCATTCACCATGTTCATGGAATTGGAAGACCCAAGCGATTTGGTTACAATATCCTTCACGCCTGCAAGCTCAAGCACTGCCCGCGCAGGTCCGCCCGCAATTACTCCGGTGCCTTCAACAGCTGGCTTAATGACGACTTTACCGGCGCCAAAGCGGCCAACAATGTTGTGAGGTATCGATGTTCCTCTAAGCGGAACGTGAATCAAATTTTTCTTAGCATCTTCAATCCCTTTACGAATAGCCTCAGGTACTTCAGCTGCTTTGCCAAGACCTGCTCCAACATGTCCGTTGCCGTCGCCAACGATTACCAAAGCAGAGAAAGAGAAACGACGTCCGCCTTTCACTACTTTGGCCACCCGATTAATGGCAACTACTTTTTCGGACAATTCGAGTTGATTCGGATCAATACGCATGTAAGTCCCTCCTTTTGTCCGAAATTAAAATTCTAGGCCCGCTCCCCGAGCAGAATCAGCAAGTGCTTGAATTCGTCCATGGTAGAGATATCCACCGCGATCAAACACTACTAATTTGATGCCTTTTTCGATCGCACGTTTGGCCACCAATTCTCCAACCTTCTGCGCTGACTCAATGTTGCCGCCATGTCCGATGGCAACCCGAATTTCAGGATCCAGAGTAGATGCAGACACAATGGTCACACCCTGGGAGTCATCAATTACTTGCGCATAGATATGATTGGATGAGCGAAACACGTTCAAGCGTGGACGCTGCTGTGTGCCCTCGAGTTTCCGGCGGACACGAATGTGACGGCGTTTACGGGCAACGTTTTTATCTTGCTTCGTAATCACTTCAAGTTCACTCCTTTCATCCGATCAAACGATTACTTCTTACCTGTTTTACCAACTTTGCGACGAACCACTTCATTCTCGTATTTGATTCCTTTACCTTTGTAAGGCTCAGGTTCCCGAATAGAACGAATTTTGGCTGCAACAGCACCAACCTGTTCCTTATCGATACCCTTGATTACAAGACGGTTTGTCGCAGGAACATCGATCTCAATTCCTTGTTCCGGCACGATTTCTACCGGATGCGAGAATCCGAGCGACAGGGTTACTTTATTGCCCGCTTTGGCTGCCCGGTAACCTACACCAACCAGATCCAATGCTTTTTGATAGCCTTCGGTAACTCCAACCACCATGTTGTTCACTACTGAACGAGTAGTTCCATGAAGACTGCGATGCAGTTTGTTGTCGCTCGGACGTTCAATGATGAGCTCATTCTCTGCCTGTTTCAAAATCATATCGCGGTGTAATACCCGGGATAGAGTTCCTTTTGGACCTTTGACAGTAATTACATTATCTTCATAAGAAACATCCACTCCCGATGGAATGGGAATCGCTTTTCTTCCGATACGTGACACTACTTACACCTCCAATCCCTAAGCATTACCATACGTAACAGAGAACTTCTCCGCCAACTTGTTCACGGCGCGCTTGCTTATCTGACATCAAACCTTTAGAGGTTGATAGAATTGCGATGCCTAACCCGCCGAGTACGCGCGGCAGTTCCTGATGACCTGCATAGACTCGTAAACCAGGCTTGGAGATCCGCTTCAGACCAGTGATTACGCGCTCTTGACTCACTCCGTACTTCAGAAAAATCCGAATGACACCTTGCTTGCTGTCAGGAATAAACTCTGCGTCGCGGATAAAACCCTCTTGTTTGAGGATGTCCACGATTGCCCGTTTCATATTGGATCCAGGAAGCTCTAATTTATCGTGACCTACCATATTCGCATTCCGAATGCGAGTTAACATATCTGCAATTGGATCTGTCATTACCATCGTGTATAACCTCCTTCCTTTGCTCGCATTACCAGCTGGCTTTTCTTATGCCAGGAAGCTGTCCCTTATATGCAAGTTCCCGGAAGCAGATCCGGCACATTCCGAATTTCCGCAACACGGAATGGGGCCGACCACAAATTCGGCACCTGGTATAAGACTGGGTACTGAACTTAGGCTGCCGTTGGGACTTGACTACCATGGAGCGTTTGGCCATGAAATTTACCTCCCTATTTTTGGAACGGCATTCCGAGTTGTTGTAGCAATTCGCGCGCTTCTTCGTCACTCTTGGCTGTTGTTACAATCACTACGTCCATTCCACGTAATTTATCGATCTTATCGTACTCAATCTCTGGGAAAATCAGCTGCTCTCTGAGTCCAAGCGTATAATTTCCACGACCGTCAAATGCTCGGGTGGAAACGCCGCGGAAGTCTCTTACACGCGGCAGAGCCACATTAACGAGCTTATCCAAAAAGTAATACATCCGATCACCGCGCAGTGTTACTTTCGCACCAATCGGTGCGTTTTCCCGCAGTTTAAAACCCGCGATTGATTTTTTTGCTTTGGTAATCACCGGCTTTTGCCCAGTGATTTTAGTTAAATCTTCTACAGCTGAATCCAATATCTTGGGGTTTTGGGTGGCTTCGCCTAAGCCCATGTTGATTACAATTTTTTCGACCTTTGGCACTTGCATTACATTGTCATAATCGAATTTCTGCATTAAAGCAGGAATTACTTCTGACTGAAATTGCTCTTGCAAACGACTCACAGGTGGACCTCCTTTCCAAAGACAATGCCATTAACTGAGATGCTCGCCAGACTTTTTGGCGTAACGAACCTTGGATCCATCGGCAAGGATTTTTTTACCCGTCCGGGTAGGAAATCCCGTCTTCGGATCTAACACCATCACATTGGAAACATGGATGGGTGCTTCCTTCTCAATGACTCCGCCCTGCGGATTCGCAGCGTCCGGTTTCATATGCTTCTTGACCAGATTTACATTTTCGACAAGCACGCGATTCTCAGTGGGGAACGAGGCAAGTACCTGTCCTTGTTTCCCTTTGTCTCTACCTGAGATCACTTGTACCTTGTCACCTTTTTTAATAGGAAGTTTAGGTTGACTCATCGTTTCGTCACACCTCCTTAGGCGGGATGATCTTACAGAACCTCAGGAGCCAAAGACACGATTTTCATAAAATCACGATCCCGCAATTCGCGAGCGACCGGTCCAAAAATACGTGTTCCACGAGGTGACTTATCTTCTCTTATAATTACTGCTGCATTTTCATCAAAGCGAATGTAGGATCCGTCGTTTCTGCGGACACCCCGCGTTGTACGGACGATGACCGCCTTGACAACATCACCCTTCTTGACAACGCCGCCTGGTGTTGCAGTTTTTACAGAAGCCACAATGACGTCGCCAATATTGGCAGATTTACGGTTAGAACCTCCGAGCACACGGAAGCACATAATTTCTTTTGCGCCCGAATTATCAGCAACAACTAACCGGGATTGAGGTTGAATCATGATGAAACCTCCTTTCAGGTTAGGCTATTCGCCTTACAAAATAACAGCCTTCTGTACAACTTCCACTAAACGCCAACGTTTCAGTTTTGATAATGGACGAGTCTCCATGATCCGGACGGTATCTCCAACCTTGGCATCATTGTTTTCATCGTGCGCATGAAACTTATGCGTCGTTTTAATGGTTTTGCCATAAAGCGGATGTTTTTCCGATGTTTCCACGGCCACAACAATGCTTTTCTCCATCTTATCCGATACCACTTTACCAATTCGGATTTTGCGATCATTACGCTCTTCGCTCATTGTTCATCCTCCTTCCGATCGAGATTAGCTGATGCCTAATTCCCGCTCGCGCAGAATGGTTTTAGCACGAGCAATGTCCTTGCGAACTTCACCAATCCGCGTCGGGTTGTCAAGTTGACCGGTAGCCAACTGGAAACGAAGGTTAAACAATTCTTCTTTCAAACTGTTGACTTGTTGTTCGATTTCAACGTCGGATAAATTTCGGAATTCCTTAGCCTTCACGTGTCTCACCACCCATTTCTTCGCGCGTCACAAATTTACATTTGATTGGCAATTTGTGCATGGCAAGACGCATTGCTTCTCTTGCTGTTTCTTCAGTAACACCTGCTAGTTCGAATAAAATACGTCCTGGCTTCACAACAGCCACCCATTTTTCAGGGCTGCCTTTACCAGCACCCATCCGGGTTTCTGCTGGTTTAGCAGTCACTGGCTTGGATGGGAAAATCTTGATCCATACCTTACCACCACGACGAATGTAACGAGTCATCGCAATACGTGCAGCTTCAATTTGCCGATTCGTAATCCAAGCGGCTTCCAAAGCCTGCAAACCGTATTCACCAAATGCAATTTCGGTACCGCCTTTAGACATACCGCTAAGGGATCCACGATGCTCTTTGCGATGCTTTACTCGTTTTGGCATCAACATGGTTATTTACCCCCTTCTTGTGCATCCTTCTTCACCCGGGTAGGCAGCACTTGACCGCGATAAATCCATACTTTAACGCCAATACGTCCATAAGTCGTATGCGCTTCGCAGTGTGCGTAATCAATATCAGCACGTATAGTATGAAGCGGAACTGTACCTTCTGAATACCCTTCAGTACGCGCAATTTCTGCGCCACCGAGTCGGCCGGATACCTGAACTTTAATTCCTTTTGCCCCTGAACGCATCGTGCGCTGAATGGATTGTTTCATTGCGCGACGAAACGCAATCCGACGCTCAAGCTGCAGTGCAATGTTATCTGCAACCAGTTTTGCATTGAGCTCTGGAAATTTAATCTCTGAGATGTTGATGTGCACTCGTTTGCCCGTCATCTGTGATAGATAGTTGCGCAGATTATCGACCTCGGTTCCACCCTTGCCAATTACCATACCTGGCTTAGCTGTGAAAACCGTAACGTTTACGCGATTTGCCGCACGCTCGATCTCTACATGTGAAACGGCTGCATCCTTCAATTTACTCAATACATACTTGCGCACTTTGATGTCTTCATGAAGGAGTTCCGTATATTCCTTTTTACCTGCGAACCATTTGGATTCCCAGTCGCGGATCACACCAACTCGAAAGCCGATAGGATTTACCTTCTGGCCCATCCGTTTATCCCTCCTTCTTCTCGCTTAGTACAACAGTTATATGACTTGTACGTTTGTGTATCTTTGATGCGCGTCCTTGCGCCCGCGGGCGGAAGCGTTTCAACGTAGCGCCTTGGTCCACAAACACTTCTGCTACAACCAGATCATTTGTATCCAGACCCAGATTGTGCTCTGCATTTGCCATTGCGGACCTCAAGACCTTCTCCACAACCGGGGAAGAAGACTTAGGCGTGAGTGTTAAAATGGCGAGCGCCTCTCCAACACCCTTGCCGCGAATTAAATCCACCACCAGGCGAACTTTTCTCGGCGCAATCCGTACACTTTTGGCAACAGCTTTAGCTTGCATTAGAAACCCTCCTCTCTGGCGGGAGTAGTAGCTTACCGACGAGAGGTCTTCTCGTCTGCTCCATGACCCTTGTACGTACGTGTGGGCGCAAATTCACCCAGTTTGTGTCCAACCATATCTTCCGTTACATAGACTGGCACATGCTTCCGTCCATCGTACACCGCAAAGGTATGACCTACAAAGTCAGGGAAAATGGTGGAACGACGGGACCATGTTTTAATGACTTTTTTTTCGCCGGCACTATTCATGCCTTCCACTTTTTTCATCAAGTGATCATCTACAAACGGTCCTTTTTTGAGCGAACGACTCATCCGGGATCCTCCCTTCCTGGGACTTCAAAAACCGATTAACAAATTGTGATTACTTTTTACGACTACGCACAATATATTTATTGGATGGTTTGTTTTTCTTCCGCGTCTTCTTGCCCAAGGTCGGTTTACCCCATGGCGACATCGGAGATTTCCGTCCGATTGGAGCCCGGCCTTCACCACCACCATGTGGGTGGTCATTGGGGTTCATCACAACCCCGCGCACAGTAGGACGAAATCCTTTGTGACGTGTGCGGCCTGCTTTACCAATAGTGATGTTTTCATGGTCGAGGTTGCCTACTTGACCAATCGTTGCACGGCATTCCGACCGAACCAAGCGAACTTCGCCTGATGCCAATCGAATGTGGCAGTAGTCCCCTTCTTTGGCCATCAGCTGAGCTTCTACGCCTGCTGCTCGCACCAGTTGTCCACCTTTGCCAGACTTCAGCTCGATGTTGTGAATCATTGTACCAACTGGAATATTGATCAGCGGAAGAGCATTCCCAACCTTGATGTCTGAACCAGGACCGGAGTAGATTGTATCGCCGACTTTTAACCCATTCGGAGCCAAAATGTAGCGTTTCTCACCATCTGCATAGGCAATTAAAGCAATGTTTGCAGAGCGGTTTGGATCATACTCAATCGTGGCAACGCGGCCTGGAATTCCATCTTTAGTGCGTTTAAAGTCGATAATCCGATACTGACGCTTAGCTCCGCCGCCGCGGTGACGTGTGGTGATCTTGCCTTGATTGTTTCGTCCCGCATTTTTCTTCAGCGGCTCGAGCAGCGATTTCTCGGGTTCAGTTGTGGTGATCTCTTCAAACGTCGAGACTGACATAAAACGTCGTCCCGGCGAAGTGGGTTTATACTTTTTGATTCCCACAGTCTAACCCTCCTTTTCGAGCTTGGGCTCTGAAGTCCACTCTAGTTTCCTTAGATAAAGGAAAGCTCCTTGGAGTCTTCAGATAAAGTGACAATAGCTTTTTTCCATTCCGATGTCATGCCCACATGTTTGCCAACCCGTTTTTTTCTGGCAGGAACACGGAGTGTATTCACTGAAACCACTTTGACACCGAAAATGACTTGAATCGCATGTTTGATCTGAGTCTTATTCGCGCGCATATCTACTTCAAAGACGAACTTGCGATCTTCAGCCAACTCGGTCGTGCGTTCCGTAATTACAGGGCGTTTAATGATGTCGCGAGCATCCATTACACGAACACCTCCTCAACCCTGGCCACAGCGTCCTTGGTGATGACGAGATGGTCATGATTCAGAAGATCGTACACGTTGATGTCGGTAGCAGGCACATATTTAACGCCTGGGATATTATGTGCCGACAGTTGGACATTCTCGCTGCTTGCGGAACCGATTACCAGTGCCTTCTTGCCGTTAAGCTTTAAGTTTGCAAGCACTTGGATCATGTCCTTGGTCTTGGGTGCTGCAAATGACAGGCTATCCAAAACAAGCAGGCTGCCCGAGATAACTTTTGTAGAAAGAGCTGATTTCAAGGCAAGCCGACGCACTTTCTTCGGCAGCTTGAATGCGTAGGAACGTGGGGTGGGTCCAAATACTGTACCGCCACCTACCCATTGTGGTGCACGTATAGATCCTTGACGTGCACGACCGGTGCCCTTCTGCTTGTAAGGCTTGCGACCACCGCCGCGTACTTCAGATCTGTTTTTCACATCGTGAGTTCCTGCACGCCGATTGGCCAGGTAGCTCACTACTGCGCTGTGTAAAACTGTCTCGTTGGGATGAACTCCAAAGATAGTCTCAGAGAGCTCGAGTTCGCCAACTTGATTGCCCTCAGTATTATATACTGGAACTTTAGGCATGTACGTCTCCTCCTTTCCCAAGTAATTCGTTATTTACTGGTTTTAACAGCAGTTTTAATGGTTACATAAGATTTGCTTGGGCCAGGTACAGATCCTTTAATCATCAGCAGATTACGATCAGTATCGACGCGCACAATCTCTAAATTTTGGACAGTTACACGCTCATGTCCCATATGACCTGGTAAATGTTGACCTTTGAACACACGGTTTGGGTCGACCGCACCGAGTGATCCAGGACCCCTGTGATAGCGGGAACCATGCGCCATAGGTCCACGGGATTGGTTGTGCCGCTTAATTGAACCTGCGAATCCTTTACCTTTGGAAATACCCGTAACGTCTACAATTTCGCCATTGGCGAAAACGTCAGCTGTGAGCACTTGTCCGACTTCATAGTCGGCAAGAGTGACTCCGCGAAGTTCGCGGACGTAGCGCTTCGGAGTGGTCCCCGCCTTTTGCGCATGTCCAACAGATGGTTTGTTTGCCCGCTTCTTATCGGAAAAACCCAGTTGAACTGCTTGATAGCCGTCGCTCTTCTCATCTTTCTTCTGAAGAACAACACAAGGACCCGCTTCGACAACAGTAACCGGAACAACATTACCGTCCTCGGTAAAAACTTGGGTCATGCCCAGTTTTCTTCCTAAGATACCTTTCATTCTTGCCACCTCCCAAGGGTTGTTCCCTTAGTTAATTGTTTAAAGCTTGATTTCAATATCTACTCCCGAAGGAAGATCCAGTCGCATCAACGCGTCCACTGTTTGTGGGTTCGGATTTACGATGTCGATGAGACGTTTGTGTGTCCGCATTTCAAACTGCTCACGAGAGTCCTTATATTTGTGCGGTGCACGCAGGATTGTGATGATCTGCTTCTCAGTCGGCAGCGGAATCGGACCCGACACATTTGAACCGGAACGTTTTGCAGTTTCTACAATCTTCTCCGCAGATGCATCCAAAATTTTGTGATCAAATGCCTTCAATCGAATACGAATTTTTTGCTTCGCCATATGTTTTACCTCCTTCTATCGCCCAATTTTTGTGGACATACTCCGTGGAAATTCCCCTGATTGGTACCGCATATGGCTATTCGGCACTTCAGCAACCTTCCACATCATTGCATCCTGAGACCAACAATTTAAAATTATACTAAAAAAAACAGGAACATACAAGGATTTTCTTAGGAAAAATACTCATTCCTTTCTTGCTCCGGCCTACGGCAAAAGTTTTGTCGAAAGGAATGAGTATTTTTCCGTTTGATTGCTAGCAAAAGTCCCGATTGGGTTACCCCTTCAGCACATCATTGAAAAAATTCAGCGTTTTCGCAAACGCATCCCGTGATGCTTCCAGATGGTAGGATGGACGCCCGTCATTAAAAAAAGCGTGTTCTGCGTTTTCATAGATGTGGGATTCGAACGTTTTGCCTTTTTGCAGCATCGTTTCAGCGAACACGGGGACACTATCTGTAATTCTTCGATCCAGTCCTCCGTAGAAACCAACCACTGGACACTGAATGTTGTCCAGCTCGTAATCTGCCGGCGCGCCGCCGTAATAAATGACTGCCGCTTTTAGCTGAGGGTCATGACACGCCAGCTGTGCAGAGAGTGCGCCTCCAAGGCAGTACCCCACTGAACCTACTGGGCGTCCCTTGCTTTCGGCGTTCTCGTCCCGTAAAAAAGATGCGGCCGCCACTACCGTTTCCACAAAATCTGCCCGATCAAGCCCACCAAACATCAGACCTAACGTTTCGCTAATCTGCTGGCCTTGCAGTTCTGGTAGATTGGATAAGGCCTGCTTTCGCTTTTCAGCGTCAAACATTGCCTGCGCATTACTGTCTCGAAAATCGATAAGAGCCTGCATGCGCGCATCGCTGAATGCCTCAAGTCGTTTACCTTCTTTCGCATACAAATCAGGGGACAGCGCCACATAGCCAGC
>JAQBPP010000312.1 GCA_028287455.1 Bacilli bacterium
GGGATGGAACATCCGGCAATTGTGGGTCTGTAGTATCCAGTTGTTGACTGGCTGGGGCGTTGTCCGAAATTTGAAGGACTTGACCGACATAAATGGTATCCATTAGGAGCCCGTTTAGTGATTCCAATGTCTGCACTGAAGTATGGTGATCCTGCGCAAGCTGCCAGAGTGTGTCCCCTGCTTTGACTGTGTAGGTGCTCGCCTGACCTGACACTTGTGATAAGGGAGAAGCGGATGAGGAGCTTTGGTCTGCTGAGACATTTACAGTTTGACCCGGATAAATCAAATCCGATTTTAAGCCATTCTGCTGCTTGAGTGCAGGAACCGAGGTGTGGAACGTTTGGGCAATTCCCCAAAGTGTGTCCCCAGAACCGACCAGATGAGAAGTGTCAGCATAAGCTGAAGGCATTGCTGCAATACTCACAACTGCGACAACATTGGCAAAAAAAGATAGACGTGCTTTGTTCAAATCTTCCAGTCCTTTCGGTGCCTACGAGGTTAGTTGACGGATTCGGCTGAAAGGTAGCCTTGGCCAGTTGGCCGTTCACCCCAGAATAAGAAGTCCCCCGTTCGAAAAACGATTCGGCAATTAATTTTTTATAATAGTTCGGGACTAGACTTCAGTTTATGTCCCAAGTGAACTTTTTAACGTGTGGAAAAATCAGTTATTTCCAGTGGCTAAATAAAAAACAATCCGTCATTAAGGATAATCAGATGATAAATACTCGTTGATGGTTGCCTATTGTACATTTTCCTTATCAATATGACGGTTGAGAGGTTTGCAAGGGAACACTTATAATCCAAATCAACAACTAAATAACCGTTGGTGCTGAATTCCGTAAGGAAGCGGGGGAACCAAGTTTTCTGGGGTGAATCTGATCAGATGATCAGTAGGGCAATCTCTTCTGTCCGAACCCGACAGCTAACTTCGTAAGCTATGAGAGACAATCGTGGATACCACTTATTTAACGATGTTTGTTTTGTATACCCCCGCGGGTCTTATTTCCTGCAGGGGTATTTTGCATTTCTAAACTGAAAACGCTGCTGCTGCCGTACTAAAATTCGCAGTCGTCAGGAAAGGAAGAATATCAAGTGAACTTAGTAATTGACTTAGGATCATCACAGTTTCGTGCGGCCGTGATCGGAAACGAAGAATTTATCTGTGAACCGAATGTGGTGGCCAATGACAAATCAGGCCGCTTTATTATCGGATCGGAAGCTGAGCAGATGATCGGCCGCAATCCGGATGTCATTCAGGTTTGGCATCCCATTCAGAATGGGATCGTGAGAGATTTGGATGCTACCGTGGAGGTGGTGAAGCATGCTGTAAACCAGATTCGCAAAGGCAGATTAAAAACCCGTTATAAGCTGACTGTTGCCGTTCCCACCGGTTTGTCGCAAGTGGAAAAACGCGCTTTGCATCAAGCAGGCCGCCAGGCAGGTGCCCATGAAGTGCAACTGTTCGAGTCTTCGATCGCAGCAGCGTTAGGAGCCGGATTACCGATCGATACGCCAACGGGTTGTCTGATCGTGAATTTGGGAGCGGGTGTTACTGAAGTCTCACTGTTATCAATGGGCGGTGTTGTGGAGAGCCGCAGTATACGCAAGGGCGGATTAAATATTGACGAGTCGATCCTGGAACAAATTCGCAAGCGTCATCATTTTGCAATCGGGTTGCGCTCTGCAGAGCAATTGAAACTGCAATTTGAATCTGGCAGGGAGCAAACGCATTACGAAGTCCGGGGTAAAAGTTTGACTACAGGTTTGCCGGATACATTGGTCATTTCCCGTTCGTTAATAGAAGATCTAGTCATCGGCCACTACCAGATGGTAGTAAATTTGATCGTGGAAACGATTGAAGCCTGCCCGCCGGAGCTTGTGGGAGACATTATGGACCGCGGCATCTTGTTGGTAGGCGGCGCTGCAAATGCAGCCAGTGTACTAAGCCTCACGTCACAAACCCATGTTCCTGTAGTTGTGGCGGAGGAACCTGAGAACACTACCATTCGTGGCTTGATGAGGACACAGCAAGCTGGATCAAAAAGACTTAAAGTTGATCAGTTTTTGCGCAATCCGTCGTTCAATTTGAATTGGCTGACTAAACGGTAGACAGCCCAGGCCGAACGTGGGGATCGACAGATTGGGGGGTACATTAAAAATGGAGCCGTTAATTCAGCTGCGCAATGTCACCAAACTGTTTGGCAGTCGCGTCGACGCCGCCAAGCGTCTTTTGCAAGAACAGCAATCCAAAGAAGTCATTCGCAAGACAACAGGCAGCACAGTTGCATTAAATCAAGTAAATCTGGAAATTTTCCCTGGCGAGTTATTCGTGATCATGGGTCTTTCCGGCAGCGGGAAGTCCACCTTGCTACGCTGTTTAAACCGGTTGATCGAACCGACAGACGGCTCAGTAGTGATTGATGGGCAGGATATTCTTGAGTTTTCCAAGACTGAGTTGAACCTGTTTCGTCAGCGAAAGACCGCCATGGTCTTCCAAAAATTTGGCCTATTTCCTCACCGAACGGTCATCGACAATGCAGCATTTGGTTTAGAAGTTCAAAACGTGGATAAAGAGAGACGTTTGCACATTGCCCGAGAAAAGCTGTCGCTTGTGGGGCTGGAAGGGTGGGAAAACCACTATCCAGGGCAGCTCAGCGGCGGGATGCAGCAGCGGGTGGGTCTGGCCAGAGCCCTCGCGTGCGACCCGGATATTTTGCTGATGGATGAAGCGTTCAGCGCACTTGACCCGCTGATTCGGGATGAAATGCAAACCGAACTCCTGCAGATTCAGCAGCTGCTGCACAAAACCATTGTCTTTATTACGCATGATGTCAAAGAGGCTTTACGCATTGGCGATCGGATTGCATTAATGAAAGACGGTGAAATCGTGCAGGTGGGTACGCCAGAGGAAATTCTAACCCATCCCGCAGATGACTATGTAGCCCGATTCATCAAAGGAGTGGATGTCACTCGCGTGTTGGTGGCGCAGGACGTGATGAAACGACCTAGCCCGCTTTTGCGGGAAAAGGATGGTCCAACTGTCGCATTGCGTGTTCTGCGCGAGGCGGGACTATCCAGCGGATTTGTGGTGGATGACACGCGGCGTTTGCGGGGACTGGTCACGGCTGACGAGTTGGTGCAGGCTGCGGAGTCTAGCGGAAGAACATTGGCAGTTTGCAGCTATGAGGAGGTTCTGTGTGTATCGGAGAGTACACCGCTGGAAGAATTGGTCAGCATGATTGTGACGACTCGTTTTCCGCTGGCTGTGCTGAATGACCAGCTGCAGCTGCAGGGATTGGTGCTGAAGAGTTCAATCCTGGAAGCCATGGCTCATCAAAGGGGTGCTGCTTATGCTACCTAAGCTGCCGCTTGATCAATGGGTGAACCATGTTGTGGAATGGGTCTACAACCATTACGGAACGCTGCTTGGATCAATTGCCCAAGTGGTGAAAACTGCTATTGACAGTGTGAATCAGGCGGCGCTTGTCGTCCCTTGGTGGCTCGTGATCGTGGTCTTTGCCTGCTTGGCTTATCTCGCCGGAAAATGGAAGCTGATGGCGGGAACTGTGCTTGGACTGCTGTTGATTTACGATTTGAGCTTATGGCAGGAAATGATCACGACGTTGGTACTTGCAGTGATTTCGGCATTTATATCGATTTTAATTGGAATTCCGCTCGGGATTTGCACTGCCAAAAGCATTCGGCTGCACAGGGTGCTGGCACCTTTGCTAGATTTAATGCAAACGATGCCGCCCTTTGTTTACCTGGTGCCTGTACTGCTTTTTTTCAATATCGGGGTGGTCCCGGCCATCTTCGCCACGCTCGTCTTCGCCCTGGCGCCAGCGATTCGGTTGACGCGAATTGGGATCCTGCAGGTGCCTGAAGAGATGGTGGAAGCGGCACGAGCATTTGGTTCAACCGATCTGCAGCTGCTCTGGAAGGTACAGCTGCCGCTGGCGCTGCCCACGATAAAAGCGGGCATCAACCAAACGCTGCTGCTGGCCTTGTCGATGGTTGTCATTGCCGCCATGATTGGAGCAGGCGGACTGGGCGCGAATGTGATGTCAGCCCTTGAAACAGTCGATGTCGGCAAAGGGTTTGAAGCGGGACTAAGCATTGTGATTCTGGCGATCATTCTTGATCGCATTTCACAGAAGATCGGAAGCGCTTAATCACTGGCGTACACTAGACAAGGGTGGGAGGAAGAAGAATGAAGATCAATGCAAAAGGACTGGTGTTAGGCTCAGGGCTCATTGCAGTAAGTCTGATCGCTGGTTGTACGGCTTCAACCACTACAGCGGGTTCTGTCTACCAAGCACCTGCTGCTGGGAAATCTGGCAAAAGTGTCACGATTGGTTATGTGAATTGGGCGGAAGATGTGGCAGTTACAACCTTGTGGAAACAACTCCTCGAGAACCATGGTTATCAAGTCACTGCCAAGTCGCTTGATGCCGGCCCACTATTTGTTGGGTTATCTCAGGGAGGACTTGATTTCTTCTTCGATACCTGGCTTCCGTATACGCATAAGGCTTATGTAGATAAGTACTCAAGCGATTTGACCGATTTAGGCGTGTGGTACCAGGGGGATGCGAAAATTGGATTGGTGGTGCCGAATTACGTGACGATCGATTCGATCGATCAGTTGAATCAGTCCGCTGATAAGTTCCAAAAACAGATTGTCGGAATTGATGCGGGCGCAGGAGAAATGGCGACAGCGAAAAAGGCAGTCGACGATTATCAACTGAAACTCCAACTGGTCAGCGGTAGTGAAGCTGCCATGCTAACCACTTTAAAAAGAAGCATTGCAGGCCAGCAATGGGTGGTAGTGACTGGCTGGAGTCCGCACTGGATGTTTGCCAATTATCCACTAAAATACTTGACTGATCCCAAAGGAACATTCGGAAAGTCGGAACAAATTCATACAGAGGCCAATGGAAAATGGGCCAGCAGCAATCCGCAAGCAGTGAATTGGTTAAAAAACTTCAAGCTGACGTCCGATCAATTAGGCAAGCTGGAGGATGATGTAAACTCCGCTGCAAGTCCCGACGAAGGCGTTCAGAAATGGATTCACGATAACAGAACGCTGACTGACAGTTGGTTCAACTAGTTTGAGAAATGGCGAATACTGTGTTATCATTTAGGTTTAGTTACTACTAAATAAGATTTGGGATGATACAACAGTGATCAGTACAAACGGGGTTACTTTGCGATATGGAAAACGGGCGTTGTTTGAAGATGTCACGATCAAGTTTACGCCTGGGAATTGTTATGGATTAATCGGAGCAAATGGCGCTGGTAAATCAACGTTCTTAAAAATACTGGCGGGTGAGATAGAATCTACGAGCGGAGAGGTTCTCCTGACGCCAGGCGAGCGGGTTGCGATATTGAAGCAAAACCACTTCGAATTCGATGAATTTGATGTGATCAAGACCGTGATTATGGGGCATAAACGTCTTTATGAAATTATGGAGGAAAAAGACGCCATCTATGCCAAGGCTGATTTCTCTGATGCAGACGGGATGCGTGCCGGGGAACTCGAAGGTGAATTTGCTGACTTGAATGGCTGGTCGGCCGAGCCAGAAGCGGCAGAACTGCTGGAAGGGCTGGGGATTCCGGTGGAGCTGCATTCGAAGCAGATGAAGGAGCTCGACGGCAGTCAAAAAGTGCGCGTGTTGTTAGCGCAATCTTTGCTTGGCAATCCGGATATTCTGCTGCTGGATGAACCGACCAACCACTTGGATTATGAATCGATCAAATGGCTCGAGAATTTCCTGGCGAATTACGAGAACACTGTTATTGTCGTTTCTCATGATCGTCACTTCCTGAACCAGGTTTGCACGCATATTGCAGATATCGATTTTGGCAAAATTCAATTGTATGTGGGCAACTATGATTTCTGGTACGAATCCAGTCAACTTGCACTGCAGTTGTCGAAAAACTCCAATAAGAAAAAAGAAGAGAAGATTAAGGAACTTGAAGAATTTATCAGGCGTTTCAGCGCGAATGCGTCCAAATCCAAACAAGCCACCTCGCGTAAAAAGCAGTTGGATAAAATCACGTTCGATGATATCAAGCCCTCGAACCGAAAATATCCATTCATTGACTTCAAGCCGGAGCGGGAAGTTGGCAATGAAGTGCTCACAGTGTCCGGCCTGACAGTTATAGTGGACGGGGTTAAGGTGCTCGACAACATCAGTTTCAATGTCCACAAAGGGGACAAAATTGCGTTCGTCGGACCCGATGAATTGGCGAAAACCATGTTGTTTCGTACACTGATGGGCGAAATCACGCCAGACAGCGGTGAATTTAAATGGGGAATTACGACAACCCAGGCCTATTTCCCCAAAGACAGTGATGAGTATTTTGATACTGATCTGAACCTGGTGGATTGGCTGCGTCAATTTTCCAAAGATCAGGACGAAACGTTTGTGCGCGGCTTCCTTGGTCGGATGCTGTTTTCTGGCGAAGAGTCGCTCAAAAAAGCCAGTGTATTATCGGGTGGGGAAAAAGTGCGCTGCATGTTTTCCAGAATGATGTGCAAGGGCGCAAACGTAGTGGTATTGGATGAGCCAACCAACCATTTGGATTTGGAATCGATTACGGCGCTGAATAATTCACTGATGAATTTTGGCGGTATAGTCTTGTTCTCGAGCCATGATCACCAGTTTGTGGACACGATTGCAAATCGGATCATTGAACTTACACCAAAGGGGCTCGTTGACCGATCTTACACTTATGAGGAATACCTGGAGAATGACACAGTGAAGTCGCTGCTTTCACAGATGTACAGTTAACTGCAGACAGGAACTCCAAACGGTTTCACTTGACACCAGTCAATCGTAAAACTATCGGCAATTTCCATCTGGCCAGTGACCTCTTCACTGGCCACCCTTATGATCTCTTGGGCTGAACTTGCTGCTGCCTGCTCGATTTCTGCCTGTTCGACCTCTGCGTACAGGGTGTGTTCTGCGGCAGGAAGATGGGTTTCTACAGACAGCAGGTCGAACAAATTCGGGCCGAATAAATTGAAAATGCGCACCATTCGGTAGAGTACTTCTGCTTGGGACATCCCAGTTTGCTGGCACTTTTGCATGAATTCCACCACAGCCTGCTCTTCTATGCGGGCCTGCAGGTTTCTCTTCGACTTCACTGCCATCGATAGTATCACTCCTCATCAAAGATTGTATTGATTACTTCGATGAGGTGGATATTCGTTTCCTTCGGAGATTTTCGGCGATTATCAGAGATTTTGTCGAACACAACAGAAATACAAGTCGTACATAGCGTGGAATGAAAAGATGACGATCTATCAGGTTACATATTTATCAGACAATTACCAGGTCAAAGGGTTTTTAGGGCTGCCAATGCCTTATACCATTGAGCAATCCAGCTGGAACCGGTTTTTTCATCGAGCAGAGAGAACTGACAAACTCCCTTCGCTTGCCCCTTTGAATGACGACCAACAGGGTGTAGCGGACAACGGACAATCC
>JAQBPP010000314.1 GCA_028287455.1 Bacilli bacterium
ATCTGGTCCTAATTTTTCAAACATGCGGGTGTTGTTGTTCCGGGACGCATTAATGTGAAATTGCATTACCCAGCCAAACTCTGAGTAAATCTTGCCTAAAAAGACTAATGTATGAGTTTTGTATTTCTGTTCCTCTGCCAAACTGACCCGATTTCCTGCTACTGCTTTGGCAAAAATGGCGGCGGCTTCGTCTTTTGTTGCATCCGCATATGGAACATAGTCTAACGCATGATCAGAAACGCTGCAGCCGACAGAATGGAAAAAGTCAGCTCTCGAACGAAGCGCCGTCAAGAACTCATCATAATTGCTAATGGTTTGGCCGGAAACTTGCTGAAGCTTTTGCACCCACCCTGCAAACGTAGGACGATTAATTTCCAGTGCTTTGTCCGGACGAAAAGCTGGCAATACAGTGACTTTAAACGACTGGTCCTCTTTGAGCTTCAAATGATATTCCAGGTTGTCGGTCGGGTCGTCCGTAGTGCAAACCACTTTAACATTTGATTTCGAAATTAAATCCCTTGCTCCAAATCCTTCACCATTAAGTAATGCATTGACTTTTTCCCAGATGGCAGGCGCGTTTTTCTCGTTGATTAGATCATAAATTCCGAAATAGCGTTGGAGTTCCAAATGTGACCACTGATAAAGAGGATTGCCAATCGTCATGGGAACCGTTTTTGCCCACGCCATGAAACGGTCATAGTCGCTTGCATCACCGGTTATGTACTGTTCGTCAACTCCGTTTGCTCTGAGCACACGCCATTTGTAATGATCGCCGTACAGCCATGCTTCCGTGATGTTGTTGAATTTCTTGTTCTCGTAAATTTCTTGAGGGCTCAAATGGCAGTGATAATCAATAATCGGCATATCTTTGGCAAAAGTGTTGAATAAGTTGATTGCAGTGCTGTTCGTCAATAAAAAATTCTCATCCATAAATTGTTTCATCAAGTGCCCCTCTACCTTCCCGTCGAGATTCTTAACAACAACGTTGTTAATTCTATGGTAAACATCTTCTATTCAAAATTCAATCAAAATGTTCACTTCAAACAAAATAGAAACAAACAGGAATCAAACAAGGATTAAGGAACCAGCCCTAGAATTTTATAGAGTACGCAACCGCTTTCTTGAATACCATTGAAGTGAGAAGTCGGTTGCGGACAAAGGGGGAAGTCATGAAAACTGAAGTATTGACTCAAGAAGTCCCATTTGAACAGAAAAAAACAAGTCAAACCAGCAAAAGACTCAATTTAGACGAGATTATTGAACTGGAAGCAGTTGGGCCAAAAGGGATCCGTAAACGTGTAATTCAACTCGCTGCTCCGTCATTAACCGAGATGATCCTGATCAACTTTGTACAAATGTTAAATATGATTATGGTTAGCCGAGTGGGACCAGAAGCTATTGCCGCGGTTGGTTTGACTAATCAACCGCTGTTTTTTTCGTTTGCTGTTTTTACTGCATTAAACGTTGGGACAACTGCGATCATCGCACGATCGATTGGGGCCGGTGAGTTCAATGATGCAAATCGAGCGGCTCAACAAACCTTTCTGCTGAACATTATATTGTCATTAGTGGTATTGTATCTTGGCTACAGTTATGCAAGACCTATATTGATTTGGATGGGGGCTGCACCTGAAGTACTGATACACGGGGTTGCGTATACACGGATTATCTTTTTATCGTTAGGTTTTACAACGATGTCCATGTGTTTATCCGCAGTTTTGCGAGGTGCAGGCGACACACGCACCCCGATGAAAATTAACGTGCTGTCCAACATTTTAGTAGTGGTGTTGGGATTCCCGCTTATCTATGGCTTATTTGGTCTCCCCAAGTTGGGACTGGTGGGCGCTGGCATAGCCACAATGGTGGCTCGAATCACCGCATCTCTCTGGGTGATGGGTGTTCTGTTCAGCGGGAAGTTTACGATTAAACTCTCTGTCAGGAAGATTTGGATAATGGATCGAGTGCTTATCAGTCGAATCGTGAAAATAGGTCTCCCGTCTGCTGGTGAGCAGTTTGCGATGCAAGGCGGCCAGATTATCTTTACCAAAATAGTGGCGGGACTAGGAACGGTGACCTACGCAGCCACTCAGGTAGCTTTTAACGTGATGGGCTTGACCTTTATGCCTGGCATGGCGTTTGCAATGGTGGCCACCACATTGGTCGGCCAGGCATTAGGAGCAGGTCATCCTGAATTAGCTGAAAGGTTTGGTTGGGAAACGAGCAAATTCGGCATGATGCTTGGAGGGACAGTAGGCCTAGTCTTCATTCTGTTTGCACCCTATATTATGATTCCTTATACAAATGACCATGCAGTGCTGCAACAAGGCGCGATTGCACTGCGTGTGGTCGGAATTGTCCAAATTGCGCAAGCAGCTCAATTTATCCTGGCGGGCGCATTGCGAGGAGCTGGAGACACTAAATTTCCACTGTTAGCTACGTTTATAGGTGTATGGGGGTTTCGGGTCGCCCTATGTCTGTTGTTTGTGGGTGTCTTTAAATGGGGCATATTGGGAGCTTGGATTGGAATCGCAGTGGACCAATTCGTCCGCTCGTTATTTATTTTTTATCGTTTTAGAAGCGGAAAATGGAAAACCATTAAAATCTAGGCTTATCAACCATTTACTGCAGGGCAATTTTACATCCTTTTATAGCGCTTTCTATTGCTCCAAAAACCATTGCCAAGCTTTTAATATTGTCTGAACAGATTGTTTCCGCTGGACGACCCTCCTCGAGAGCTGAAAACATTTCGTCCAGACAGCCGTTGTGGCCTTCCCGACCTTGCCAAGTTACAGGTAAATCCAAACGTTTGCAGGCGGAGTGGAAGGCCGATGGCTGGGATAAATCTAAGACCTCGCAAACCGGCTCATTTTTCCCATCCCACAGCATTGTTCCCTTTGAGCCGATCACTCGCCAATCGGACTCCCAAGACGTGGGAAAGCCTTCAGCACACCATGAACCACGGTAACTGAAGACGGATCCGTTGCTCATTTCAAAAATGCAGATGGCAGACGCGTTGCCTTTGTACCAGGAACTAGCTGGATTGTATTCGTGGCAATAGACAGAAACAGGATCTGCTCCTGTGATGAAGCGGGCCTGATCAAACGTGTGAATCGCCATATCTAAAATGAGTGGATGGTCCATCAAATCACGAAATCCCCCGAAATGAGCCCCGATATAGAAATCCGCATTAACAGTATTGACCGTCCCAATCGTTCCGGCAGCGACAGCATCGTGCAGCGCCCGGATAGTAGAAAGATAGCGCCGGTTTTGCATCACAGCGTACATTTTACCCGTGCTTTGTGAAAGAGCAACCAATTCACGCGCGTCTTCCATCGCGACTGCCAGAGGTTTCTCGCCGAATACACTGCATTCTAACTGCAGCGCTGTTGTGACAATATCCTTGTGGCTTTCAGGAATAGTAACATCAAATATAAGATTGGCAGAGGTTTGAGACAATGCTGTTTTCAAATTGGTAAAGACGGGAACCTGCAGTCCGTACCGCTCCTTCATCGCTAAAGCGCTTTCCTTGCGAATATCGACAAGGCCGACAATCTCTGCGTTTTCACGCCCTAAGGCATACTTAATCCAAGCATTAGCCATGCCGCCGCAACCGACGACAACTATTTGATGGTCTTTCATTGCAACACCGCCTGTTCGCCTATTAATTAACAATATATCATTATTTGTTGGCTTGTTGCTGGTTCTTAAGATCAGTAACTTTTTTGTTGATTGAATCCTCTAATTGTCTGAGAGCAGTGTTCACATCCTGATTATTTTTAAGCATGTCAGTAAATGCTGTTCCTACCACGTTAGAAGGATAAGTAAAGCTGTCTGTTTGAATTGGCGTGGCATATTTATCATAATAAATGGCTGAGATGTTTTTTCCCTTCAACAACGTATTGTCTTGCCCATAAGCTTGTTGAATAGTTTTATTGACAAGCGGAGTAACAAATCCTCTTTTTGATAATTGCATTTGGACATCGTCGGACAGCAGATAAGAAATCACTTGGAATGCGGCATCTTTGTGCGGTGAACCTGATGATATATACAGCGAATACTCATTTGGTTGCAAACCTACACCTGGTTGATCTTTAAACGTGGGAGCAGAGGCGATATCCCAGCTCATTTGTGTATTTTGTTGTGGCCATAAAACGACTTTTTCTGAGACGTGCAAATCCATGGCAATTTGACCTTTAGGGAAGTCGTCTACACTGGTATATACGTTTCCAGGGATATTATAAAACCTCTTTAAATTTTCGAACAAATTCCTCCACACATCAGAGTTAACAGCAGCGTTGTCATTTTTATCCAGCCATGACTGGGATAATTGATTGTACTGCATCATTAGGCCAGGATGAGCCTCAAAACCGTAATATTGAACGCCATTATCATTTACTGTAAGTTTCTTCGCAAGATCGTAGATATCGTCCCATGTCATGCCATTCTTCGGATAAGGAACCCCGAATTTATCAAAGATATCTTTGTTGTAAAACAGAACAAAATTACTACCGTTAAAAGGCAGTCCGTATATCTTGCCGTCTCCTGACTTTTTAATCTGGTCAATCAAGGCCGGGTCAATACGATTTAAATCGAAATGATATTTTTGAATTAGTGGACTAACATCATAATTCAGGCCGTTTTGTATGATGGCTGAATTCGTGTTGGCACTTGCCTCCAAAACAATGTCCGGCACTTTCCCTTGGGTTATTAAATCTGCATATTGTGTTCCGGTTTGCTTATGGATATGCTCAATTGTTATGTTAGGAAATTTTTGTTTAATAAAGTTGCCTATCTCTGCCTGGAAATTATCGTCATTAGCATAATTTCCGTTTTGTGCTGTATAAAACAACAAGCTAATGGGTTCATTACTGGTAGAATCATTCTGCTGATTACTAGCCTGTTTGCTGCATCCGATAAATAGAACCAAACTAAAAACCAAAGAAAGAGTCAGTATGACAACCTTTCTTAACATTCATTTTACCCCCATTCTCATCATAATTGAAATCGTTTTCTTTTTATCTATAACACTATGATACTTATTGTTCTCTTATAACCTGAAAATCAGATCCGCATATCGCAAGTATTGACCTAGTAATTTGAGTTCGATTATTAAAAAAGCTGACCGAAGTAGAAATCTACTTCAGTCAGCCTGATTTCGTGTGGTAGATTATCGGAAATAATGAGCCAAGTGTTCCGCGGCCTTCACAATGCCTTGTTGTTCTTTCTCCACAGTACCCCAATAGCGATGATCCTCCAGCTCAATGGAGATCGCCCCTTGATACCCAATTTGCTCCAGACGAACAGCTACCTTGCTCCATTCAATCTGACCATGGCCAGGAATGGTGTAACGCCAGG
>JAQBPP010000316.1 GCA_028287455.1 Bacilli bacterium
TCTGGCAGCGGTGCTCAGCGATAAATTTTATCAGGGGGATCTACGCGATGGCCAGCTGCTGGATGAAATTTTCTCCAGTCACGAGGTCGAGGCGGTCATTCATTTCGCTGCTGCTTCTTTGGTCGGACAAAGCATGATGGAACCGCTGGCCTATTACGACATGAATGTGATCGGCGCACATTTCCTGCTCACCAAAATGCAGGAGCATGGCGTCAACAAGATCGTGTTTTCCTCTACAGCCGCCACTTATGGTGAAGCGAAACGCATGCCCATCCAGGAAAGCGATCCGACTGAACCTGCCAATCCATATGGCGAAACGAAGCTTGCCATTGAGAAAATGTTGAAATGGTGCGATCAGGCCTATGGGATCAAATCGATTGCGCTGCGCTATTTTAATGTGGCAGGAGCCGATCCCGCTGGCAGAATTGGCGAAGATCATGACCCGGAAACCCATCTGATCCCGATTATTCTCCAGGTCGCTTTGGGACAAAGAGAAGCGCTGTCAATCTTCGGCGACGATTATCCGACGCCCGACGGCACCTGCATCCGGGATTATGTTCATGTGATGGATTTGGCAAATGCGCACCTGCTCGCCTTGCAAAAGCTGCGAAAGAGTCAGCAGAGCGGGGTATACAACCTCGGCAGCGGCACCGGCTTCTCCGTGAAGCAGGTAATCGATCAGGCGCGCGCGGTTACTGGGCATGCGATTCCCGTACAAATGGCTCCGCGCAGGCCTGGAGACCCGGCAGTATTGGTGGCTTCCGCTGACAAGGCAAAGGCTGAACTCGGCTGGCAGCCCAAGCAGGGCGACCTGGAGCAAATGATTCGTACAGCTTGGAATTGGCATCACAACCATCCGCACGGCTATCGAGGCAGGTAGTGAATATGGACCATCTACAAGTGGGCAGCTTCCAGGCGATGAAGCTGCTCAATCAATCCACTGTTCTGAATCTGATCCGGCAGTCGGGCCCAATCTCCCGATCGGAACTTGCCAAGCTGACAAAATTGACCCCTGCGACCATGACGAACATCGTAGGGGAATTGCTGGATTCGCGGTTGGTGATCGAAAGTGATTTAGGCCAGTCAAGCGGCGGCCGTAAACCCATTATGCTCAAACTAAACGGCTCCTCATTTTGCGTGATTGGGGTTTACGCGGGTTCGCGCCGCATCAATGCCATTGCAGCAGCGCTCGATGGACGTATTTGCGCGGAAACAGAGCTGCAGGCGCCTGCAGCACCCGGCAGGTCTGAGTTTTTGGCAGGTTTAAGGCGGGCGATTGATGAAGTCATGCGGAAGTTGCCTACTCAGCGGCGGGTGCTTGGAATTGGCGTCGGTATGCATGGGTTGGTCGATCCACAGCAAGGGCGCTCTATCTACGCACCTCATCTCAACCTGAGAGACATTCCGGTGAAGGCTGATTTGCAGGGGAGGTACTCCTTGCCGGTGGAAGTGGAAAACGACGTGCGTGCACTTTCGCTGGGCGAAAGTTGGTATGGACAGGGGCAAGGAATCGCCAATTTTATCTGCGTCAACAGCGGAACAGGGGTAGGAGCCGGAATAATCCTGGACCATAAACTCTATCACGGAACCTCTTTTACAGCGGGGGAGATGGGACATAGCACCATCGATTTGGAGGGACCTCTCTGCAGCTGCGGGAATTACGGCTGTCTGGAAGCATTTGTCGGCTCACCAGCAGTCGTACGCAGATTCAAGGACCGTGTGCAATCTGGCGCTGCTTCCTCCTTGGGCAAGGAGGAACAACAACTGGATCATCTCACGGTGGAAATGATCCAATTAGCTGCGGCCAAAGGGGACTCGGTTGCGGCCGGTGTTTTGCATGAAACGGGTCGCTATCTTGGCGCCGGCATAGCAAATCTGGTCAATACGCTTAACCCGTCGCGCATCATTGTCAGCGGCGGAGTAGCAGGCCGCAGCTCACATGTGTTTGACACACTGCGCCAGGAAGCTCGTCGCCGGGCGTTGACCGCTTCTGCAGCAGCGGTGTCGATCGTTCAATCTGGCCTGGGCGCAAATGCCAATGCGATTGGCGCTTTCACGCTGATCCTGCAGAAATTATTTGAAGGAAATATTGTGGAACTGGCTAAGCGATAAGTCATCCATCCGGAACTTTTTCGGCGAAATTCCGAATTTCGCACGGAACGCGCGGCAGAAATACGAATAACTGCGAAAGCCTGCCGCTTGCGCTGCTTGTTCGAGCGTCATCGTTGAGTAACGGATGCGTTCGCAGGCCATCTTTAGACGCACATCCCGGGCATACTCCATAATGCTCTGGCCAAAGGTGTCTTTGAACAGATGCACAGCCCGCGAAACGCTGAGTCCTGCCTGCTTTGCGACTGCTTCCAGCGTAAAGGCACTGGTCGCATTTTGTTCAATATAGTGCTTGATCCCGTAAACCACATACGATGCGCCCGCTGTTTTCTGTCCGGCCAGAAATGCTGCTGATCGGTCGATTGACAGGCAGAGTGTGCGGAGCAAGTAGTCAGTAATCTCCGCAATCCCGTCTCTGACTCTGCGCTTCTCGAGCACGATCTGTCGAAACATCGTTAGAATTCCTTCATCCATTGCGATATTGAGTTTTCCAGGAGCTAGTTTGTTCTCCCACCACTGATCCAACCAGGGTCCTTGGCAAAACAAATAATAATCAGCGCTAGGCAGACGCTCTTCGCCAGTCATCCCTTGTTCCCCGATCATTAATTCATAGGGATCTCCTGGACGGTAGAGCAGCAGGTCGCCAGGTTCGATGGTGTCAATCTTTCCATCTACTAATGCCTTGCAGCTGCCTTCGATTTGCAGGCGAAACAAGTAATAGGCAAGACCGTCTTTGCTGTTGCTGTAAAAGGGAACTGTGTGACAGGAATAACCCGCACCCAGCACCTCTGCTGTTAAATCTGCTCGATCCTCTTTGGACATGTTCATCACCATTTTAATTATAGCCAGATTGGTCAACTAATGACAAAATAATGTATTTTAAATTTCCTACTTTTATGTTTTCATAGAATTAACTGCATAAGTGGTTGGAATCACTAGAATATTCGCGATTGGAGGTAGATCAGCTGGTGTCCAAAATGGGGCTTGCACTGCAGATGTACACGCTGCGAGAAGAACTGAAGACAGATTTTGTCGGCACTTTGCGCAAGGTAGCAGCGCTTGGTTATGAAGGCGTTGAATTTGCCGGCTATGGAGGCCTTACGGCGTCTGAATTGCGGCGGTTATTGGATGAGTTGAAGCTGACAGCGGTTGGCAGTCATGTGGGGATCGCGGATCTCAGAGACAAGCTTGAGGAAGTGATCGCCTATAACCACACAATCGGCAATCGTACAGTAATTTGTCCTTTTTTGCCTGTTCAAATGCGTGGAAGCGCTTCCGCATGGAAAGAAACCGCAGAGCTGTTCAACCAAATCGGCAGACGGCTTGCAGAGGAGGGCATTCAATTCGGCTATCACAATCATTCCTTCGAGTTTGAAGAACAGGTAGGCGATCAGCTCGCATTTGACGCTTTGTTTTCCTGGACGTCTCCGGAGTGGGTGAAGGTGGAGATGGACGTCTGTTGGGTACAAAATGGCGGCCAGGACCCTGTTACATATATCCAAACTTACGCTGGACGATTGCCGCTGCTGCATCTGAAGGATCTAAAAAAATCAGCAGACGGTACAGTCCAAACTGTCGAACTGGGCAATGGTGATGTTGATTTGTCTGCCGTTATTTCCGCAGCGCAAAATGCAGGGGTTAGTTGGATGATTGTCGAACAGGACAACTGCCAGCGTCCTGCGCTTGAAAGTGTAGAGATCAGCATGAAATGGTTAAAAACGAATTATCTATCATAAATCTGAGAGAACTTTGATCGAGGAGGAGTATTAGTGGCTGCAAATCGCAAGGTGAAGATTGGCCTCATAGGGTGCGGTGGAATTGCTAATGGCAAGCATCTTAAAAGTCTTAGCAAAATCCCGCATGTGGAACTGGTGGCTTTTTGTGACATTATTGAGGAAAGAGCAACAAAGGCAAGGGAACAGTATGGTACTGTGGATGCGAAGGTCTACACCGATTATCAACTGCTGTTAAAGGATCAATCCATTGAGGTCGTTCATGTTCTGACGGCTAATGACGCCCACTCGGTAATTGCAGTTGCCGCCATGGAAGCGGGCAAACACGTCATGTGTGAGAAGCCGATGGCGAAAACCGCTGAGGGTGCGCGCAAAATGGTGGAAACAGCCAAACGAACAGGCAAAAAATTAACCATTGGTTACAACAATCGTTTTCGCCCAGACAGTCAATATTTGAAGAAGGTTTGCGAGCGGGGAGACCTTGGAGAAATTTATTATGCCAAAGCGCACGCGATTCGGCGCCGGGCAGTGCCCACCTGGGGCGTCTTTCTCGATGAAGAGAAACAAGGCGGCGGCCCATTAATTGATATTGGAACCCATGCACTTGATCTGACACTGTGGATGATGAATAACTACAAGCCCAAATATGTGGTCGGCAATATTTATCAC
>JAQBPP010000333.1 GCA_028287455.1 Bacilli bacterium
CTTGCGCAACCGATTTCAATGCCGTCATAGCCCATTTTCGACAATCTCTTGATCACTTCTTCCAGAGGATAAGAAGGAAGCCAACACGGAAAACTGCTGTACGTCCAAGTGTTAAAAGAAATTCCTCTCATGGTTCTGACTCCCTTCAAAATTTGTTACCAAACAAAAACTACCTTTTCCGTTTTTCTTTCATCAAACAATCGAAAGGCTTGCTCAGCCTCACTGATCTGAAATGTATGGGTCACCAGTTTTTCAACAGGAATTTGTTTTCTCACAATGAATTGAGTAATTTCTTCATACTCTTGAATTGGAAAATACCACGAGCCCATCACAGTCAACTGCTTCCGTATCAATTGCTCGCTGGGACGTATCAGCGATTCTTTGCATTCGCCGATAAAAGCCACGCGTCCATGTGCTCGAACGGCATCCAACGCCTGGTTTTCGGCGGCGGAGTTTCCCGAACAATCAATTGCCGAATCACATCCTTTATTGTGGGTGATTTCCCGGATTAATTGGACTGCATCGTCGTGCTTCCCATCGATGATATAATCCGCGCCTAGTTGTTCCTTGGCAAACTGTAAACGATCATCAATCCGATCAACAGCAATCACGGTCGCACCCAATGCCTTCGCAACAAGGACACCGGCGCCGCCCATTGGGCCCAATCCGAACACAGCTAGGGTATCTTTTCCCGAAATATTCAGGCGTTTCTGCGCATGATAGAGGGTTCCCACTGCATCTGTTGAAACAGCAGCCGCGACGTAACTTAATTGATCTGGCAGTTTCATGCAGTTTCGTTCGGGAACCACAAGGTAGTCTGCATCCCCGCCATGCAAATCAAAACCAATACACTTCCAGTCGGGACAAAACATCTGATAACCACTTTTACAATGAGAGCATTCGCCACATCCCACTGCCAAATACACTGCAACCCGATCGCCTTCCTGAATCGAAGTGACCGCTTGACCCGTTTTCACGACGATTCCAGCTGGTTCATGGCCAGGGATAATGGAACCCGATTTTGCCGCTTCACCTCCAACGACAGGATTTCCATAGTATAGGCTCATGTCGCTTCGGCAGATCGCTGAAGCTTTCATTTGGATTAATACTTCGTTTGGCCATGGAGACGGAATTGCAAACTCCCGCCATTTCGACCGATTTGCTTAACCGCTTACCAGCAGACGATCGTTTCACCGGTAAGACGGTCTGACTCCGGGCCAGCCAAAAACAACACGATATTAGCCATGTCTTGCGGTTGAGCAAAACGCTGCAACCGGGATTTCCCTTCTTCGCTTGCAACGGTGCGTGTAGCAAGGAAGCGGCCGGTATACGTGCCTGTTGGAGAGATACAATTAACGTTTATATCGTATGAACGAAGCTCCTGAGCCAGACAGCGCGTATAATGACTGATACCCATTTTCGCCGCTGCGTAGACAATCCCCTCCTGCACCGGCAAATGTGCGGCAACAGATCCGACGTTAATGATCTTGCCCGATGATTGTTCACGCATATGGGCTCCTACGTATTTACAAGTGTACATGGTTGTTAGTAAATTTCGTTCGACTACAGCCTTTATGTCCTCATCCTGTATGTCCAGACAATTATTAGGAATCGGTCTGGGCGTCTTGGCTCCGATATCTCCTCCAGCATTATTAACGAGTATATCAATGCGCCCAAATGCAGCCAAAGCCTTTTGTACCAGTTGTTTTACTTGGGTAGGATCAGTCAAATCCGCAGGAAAAAATTCTGACTGTCGTGAAAGAGACCGAACTTGCTCGGCCACCGCAGGACCGGATGGGGCTTCTCCAAATGCAGCCGCCGCCGTTTCATCGATGTCGTGGATAATAACATCAGCACCAGCCTCTGCCAATTGCATTGCATAATGACGCCCTAACCCGCGACTTGATCCTGTAACCAAAGCTACTTTGCCCAATAGTTTCTCTTCTGCCATAGGATAGATCTCTCCTTTTTATTTCACTCCGCCGTCTGCAAGTCCGCCCATGACAAAACTTTGCGAGACGAGGTACAAAATCACTGCTGGAATAGAAGCAACCACTGATGATCTCATCAACATACCCCATATAAATGAATCAGAAAACTTAAAACTGGCAATGCCGATTGTGGCGGTTTGCTGGCTGGGACTTGAGGTTACAACCAGCGCGTACAAAAACTCATTCCACGACATGGTAAAAGCGAAAGTGGCAACAACCGCTATTCCTGGCGCCGCAATCGGCAGAATGATCTTCCACAAAGTTTGCAAACGGGTGCAGCCATCGATCCGGGCGGCCTCTTCCAATGAGATCGGGATCGACTTGAAGTAACTAAGCAGCATGTAACAGCAATAAGGCACAATAAAGGTTGGATAAATGACGAGTAAACCAAATTTATTGTCAGCAAGCCCTAATTTGCTGACAAGCACATACATTGGAATAAACAGGACTGCTGCCGGCATCAGGTAGGAAATTATGATGCTTTTGGTAACGAAATTCCTGCCCGGAAACTTCAACCGAATTAAACTGTACGAACCGAAAATACTGATCAATAAAGAGATTATCGTAGATAAACCTGCAACATATAAGCTGTTGCTGATATTGCCCATGAAATTCGTTGTATAAAACAAATCCTGATAGTGCTGCAGGGTCAACTGCGCCGGGATCAAGGAAGGCTTGGAATCGTAGATTAACTTGTCGGGTGTCAGCGACGTTTTGACCATCCAATAGACGGGAAACAATGTCCAGATTAATCCCACGATGACAATGAAGTAGATTAGAGTTTTTTTTCGAACAGCGCGTAATGCAGACGATTTCAACGCATTGTCAACCTCCCTCACTCATCCTTGGCGAGCCTGCGCGTCATGAAGAACATGAACACCATAAGGATAGGAATCACAGAACCAGCCACGCTCAGCGATTTACCCATTGCGTTCTGTTGAAAAGCCATTTGATAGGTATAGACCGAAATCACTGCTGAGTTGTACAGAGGTCCTCCTCCAGTAACCAGGAAAATATTGTCGAAATCATTGAATGACCAAATAGAAGACAGCATCGTGGTGATCGCGATGACTGAACTGATCGAAGGGATCGTGATCGAGAAAAACTGACGAATGGAGCCAGCTCCATCGATTCGTGCAGCCTCATACAGCTGATGATCAATGGTTTGCATTCCTCCCAGGATGCTAAACAGAAAAAACGGAATGCCTCGCCATACATTCACGATAATCACGGAGACCAAGGCCAGATGAGGATCGCTGAGCCAGGGAATCGGGGCATGAATCAAACCCGCATTGCGCAGCAATTGATTGAGGATGCCATATGTATCGTTGTACATCCACTTCCATGTTAAAGCAGCCACCATGCCTGATATAGCCCAGGGAACAAGAAACAAAACGCGTACCACCGATCTGCCGAAAAATCGTTCGTTTACTGTCAATGCAAAGATCATTCCGATGATCAGTTTAAACACGACGTCGGTTATAAAATAAATGAAGGTGTTTATCAACACCTGCCAATAAATCGGGTCTGCGAATATCTCCCGGTAGTTTTGAAAGCCAATAAAATTGGGACTTGCTCCCACCGTTTTGTCAGTCAGGCTTAGGTAAAGTGCGTTGATAAAAGGGACGCCGATCACCACGAATATAACGATGATAATCGGCGCAACCGACGCATAGCCCAAAACCAGTTCACTTTTCCGGTTAGATTGAAGCATAGTTTCACCTGCCTATGGAAAATACGTCAGTGCCTATTTCAAATGACTTACTTGTACACTTGCTTGTATTGCTGTTCGATTTGATCCAACTCTTTTTGCGGATCTACATGGTTCAATACGATGCTTTGAACCCCTTTCGAAAGGTAACCGTCACTAATCACCGTGGAAGCGCGTGCATCCGGCGGACCTGGGTCGCCCAGCGGGACGATGTTTTTAGTCGCATTGTACCAGCCGATGTTTTCCGGTTTTTGCCAGAAATCAGTGTTTTCATAGCCATTTACAGCCGGTACCGCCAGCCCGTTCAGCTTTTCAATCATAGTCGGATAGTAGCTTTTATCCAATAAGTATTGAATCAGTTTTTTTGCATTGGCTGTATTTTTCGCATTTTTGAACATGAAGAATGCGGTTCCTCCGCCAGAACTATATTGTCCTTTTGGTCCGGCAGGAAAAGGCAAGACAATCGTGTTTTGGGCCAAATCCGGCTTATCTTTTCTCAGTGCAGCCATAATGCTGCTGGAATTTAACGTCATACCAATCGTTCCAGCCTCATAAGCACTATTATTCCAGGCATCGTCCCCTGTGATCGCACTGTCCGGCGCCAATTTTTCAGTGAAAAAGGAGGCGTCAAACTTCAAAGCAGCCAAT
>JAQBPP010000357.1 GCA_028287455.1 Bacilli bacterium
ATATACGTCCTTTAAAAACGTCATCAAATTGACCCACTTATCATTTGTAAGATTGGCTTTATCAGTTTTAGGATCGAGATAAAGCAGCGGATATTGACGCGCTATTCGTGCGAAGTCATCCGGCTCCAGACCGCGGTACTGCACATTGGCATCTTTCTGAGTGACCTTTTTCGTTAACTCATAGACCTGCGGCCACGTCATGCCATCTGTCGGATATGTCACTCCGAATTTATCAAATATCGTTTTATTATAATAAAGAACATTTTCATAAAGGTAATATGGAAGTGAATCCAGTTGGCCATCCACTGATCCGCGGCGTACATTCTGCAGGTAAGCAGCATCGAATTTGGTCAGATCAAGTTTGTTTTTCTGGATGAGCGGCGTCAGGTCAAACGCAACGCCTAAAGGAGCCCAACTGTTTTTTGGGTCATCCTGCGATCCCCCTTCAATAATATCAGGCACTTGACCCTTGGTGACTAAATCACTCAGCTTACTCCCTGTCGCAAACTGCACATACTGAATTGTGATATAAGGAAACTTCGTTTTGAGCAAGTCTCCTACGCGTTGATTGAATACATCCGAAGTCCAGGAGCCGCCGAATGACAACGTGACGGGCGTCGTGTCGTCTGCTGGCTGTGCTGCCGGGACGGCACCTTGCTTGCCGCATGACACGAGCAAAATGGAAGCGGTTACAAAAATGAGAATCAATAATGAATGCGGTTTCATTTTAACCTTCACGATGCTTCCCCCCAAGCAAAAAGTGAACAGAACCGATTATTTCATTCTTATTCAGTATAACTTCCGATCAGTATTCTTACCACTATATTCTAACCGCTCGCTTGATTCACCTTCTCCATCCAATTAATCTTGTTTTTTACGCAGGGAAAAGAGGGCAAAGCGGACTAGATGTCCAATCGCATAAGTGAGGGTGATGAGTAACAGGAGTGAGCCAATCAAAGCGAACGCGATTGTCAAACCTGCGGAAAAAAAGTGTGACAGATAAAGCAAAATAGACAATACTACTGCAATAAACAGGGTTTTCATGAACTGTTTTCCAGCATAAACCAATTCTTGACGAGTTGCTTCCACGGTGCTTCACTCCATTTCTTTAGAAAAGCGACATGACCAAAAGAACCAACGATAAACCAATCAGGATAACAATCGTGCTCCAACCAATTAAGTTATTCCACAGCTTATTCGTGAATTTACCCATTACTTCCTTGTTATTGACCAAAAGCATCATGCAAATCAGCACCACCGGGAGCAAAATGCCATTGATCCGCTGAGACCACAAGGTAATCGATATAAGCGGCGCATTTGGAATTAATATAATACCCGCAGAAATGATCAGGATGATCGTGTACAATGTATAGAATTGGGGGGCTTCCTTCATCTTTTTCTCAATTCCAGCTTCGAATCCAAACGCCTCACAGACGTAAAATGCGGTAGCGATCGGTAAAATCGTTGCAGAAAAAACGGACGCTATGAACAGTCCAAACGCAAATACTTGCGATGCCATAGCCCCTGCAAAAGGTTTTAACGCAAGTGCCGCATCTTTGGCATCGTTGATCACAGTTCCATGACCATTCGCGTACAAAGTGGAGCCGCAAGCAACGATGATAAAAAACGCTACGACAATCGTAGCGACGCAGCCCACGACAACATCCACCAGCGTGTACTTGTAATCTTCAACCTTCAGCCCTTTTTCAATCACAGCTGACTGCATGTAGAACTGCATCCAGGGGGCAATCGTTGTTCCAATGATCCCGATAATCATCGAGATGGATCCGAAATTCAGTGGCACTTGCGGCCTGACGATCGCCGATCCAATCTCTGACCAATTTGGTTTCCCCAGCAATGCGGATACAATGTACGACAACAAAGCGACGCTGAAAATTAAGAAAATCCGCTCTGCAAACCGGTAACTGCCTTTGACCACCAATATCCAAACGGCGATCACCGACAATGGAACTGAGATGTATTTACTGACGCCAAACACGTGCATACTTCCCGCAACACCGGCAAATTCGGTCATTGTATTGCTGATGTCTGCCAGCAATAATCCAATGAATATAAAAAAGGTGACTTTGACTCCGGCATTTTCACGAATCAAGTCTGCCAAACCCTTACCCGTTACAATTCCCATTCTAGCATTCATTTCCTGTACAATAAGCAAAACGATAAAAGCGGGGATCAAAGTCCACAGCATGTTATATCCATAGGTAGCGCCTGCTACCGAATAAGTCGTAATACCGCCGGCATCATTGTCCACGCTGCCGGTGATAATTCCGGGTCCGAGGAGGGCTAAAAAAAGTAGTACTTTGCTCCAAAAGCTGGGTTTTCTGATCGCTATCCGCATGGACTCCGCCCCCCTATTTCTTCCTCCTCGACTTCAGCAGATCATCTACCAAGTCATTGATGATTACTATACCGACCAGAACCTTGTTTTGTGAAACGACTGGAACTGCAAGCAAATTGTATTTGGAGATTTTTTCAATCAAAGAATCAGTCTCATCGTCATCGTGGACAAAAATCACGTCGCGATTCATGATTTGGCTCAGTTCCTGGTCAGGCTCTGCGACCACCAAATCCCTCAGTGACACGTTTGCAATCAGCCTGCCTGTATCGTCTTCAATATAGAGATAATAAATCGTGTCAGATTCCGGTTTCAACAATCGCAACTGCCGAATCGCCTCATCCACCGTAATGTTCTGGTTGAATGAGAAAAAGTCGGTCGTCATGAAGCTGCCAACACTGTTATCCGGATAATCCATAAGTTCCCGCACTTCTTCTGAGGCTTCATGCTCCATCTCAATCAAAATCTTGAGCGCACGATCTTCTTCGAGTTCCTCAAGAATATCGGCGGCCTCATCTGCCGGCATCCTTTGCAGCATGATAGCCGCTTTTTCAACCGACAGACTTTCCAGAACCCGTACTTGCGCCTCCGTTTCCAGCTCTTCCAACACGTCTGCAGCAATGTCATCATCAAGTGAAGAGAAGATGGCAAATTGGGTTTTCCGGTCCAAGTCCTCCAGAATGTCAGCCAAGTCGGACGGATGCAGCGTCGAAAGTTTCGTGTAGGCTTTGGCTAATTTAATGCCCCGATTGATAAAGTCAATCGCTTCAACTTCATCCCACAGCAGCAAGTTGCTAGGAATGGTCACGTTAATTGCGCCCAACATTTTCTTAAGCGGTTTAGCTACACCAAGCCGACGTAAAAAACCCTCGAACCCGACATCCACCGCCACGGTGAATGTACCGCCGGACAGAACGGCCAATCGCAAATCGTTCACTCGGACCACTTTTCTGCCATCCATATCTACAATTTGCTTGTCTAAAACATGTTTCACCAGGAAAAGGGTATTGTCACTGTCTACCTCAGTATCGTTTAAAGCGGTACACTGAATCCGATACTGTTTATTTGTTTTAAAGATGGCAAAGTAGGCGAAGTCCACAATTCGCACACCTTGTTCTGTCTTCACTTTTGCCGCAGTTACCCTGGGACGGATGGAGTTCGTATCCACCACCAGATCCAGCAGTTTCCCGACATGGGTGTGATCGGAGGAGTAAATTTTATTTCCGATGATTCTACTCAAATAAAATGTAGTCCCCACCTTCATCGTAAGCACCCCCTCAGCCTATTGTCCAATTCCTCCTATTAACTTGGGCATTAAAAAATCCCCTTAACCATAAAGGCACAAGGGGGAATTAAAAAACCACAAGAAAAAGTCCATCCCCCTGGTTGAGCTTTGGCACTAGGCAACGTAGGGTTTGCACCCAGCCATGTTAAGTAAAGCCTTAAGCCGGCAATACCTGTTCAACCCATTGGCGTCTTTCGACGTTTCCGGGCAATGGCCTATGTTCGCATAGAAGCCTCGCCTAACGAGGACTCTTTGTATTAGAAACGGCAGATGACCGTTTATTGTTTGGATTTAATGTTCGAAAAAACCCTCCGGGAAATGGAGGGTCGCTTAAACTATAACGTCATTCTGTACTGCTGTCAAGACATGTCATTCGCCGTACATCAAGCGCCAAAAGGATCTGCGAAATTGCCCGCAGGTGTTTTCACCTGGTTGAATGCATCCTGATAGATTTTGAGATAATCAGCCAGGCCAAGATTGTTCAAACCTTGTACATAGGAATCCCAATCTTTATCCAAACTTTTTTGCCCTGCAGCAAACGCAGCTGTATTTTGCTTGATGTAGTCATTGATTTGCTGTGTTAGCTGATTGGCTTTGTCAACATTCGCCGCATCCAGATAGATCTGCCGAGGATATTGGTTTTGTGGACCGTGCCCTTTATACTTGTTTAACGTCTCCAGGTACAATCTGCGTTGAATTCCACCCGCAACCGTGTTTGGGTCCTGATTTTGCGCTTCGCTTTGTCTGAACTCCGTCGACTGATAGACAGGACCCATTTGGTCCCACCCGGAGTTTTGTACATTGCCGGCTGCAAAAAACGAAGTGTCATCGACCCAATATTTTGCCGGCTGTCCGTTAACGCCTAAATCAGTCGGCGCGGCGGCCTTCCAGAACTTATCCTGCTGCCCGTATACCCCAAGCAGTGTCCCTTCATAGGTGTAGAGATAATCCGCCAGTTTAACTGCTTTGATTTGGGCATCCTTGCTGGCTTTGCTGGTAATTGCAAAGCTTGCCGCAGCACTCACACCACCAGGCTGCCATTGTGCAAAACTTGCCCCGCCTGGGCCAGTTAACGGCGGAACTGCAACCCAATTCACCCACCTCATATCTTTATCCGTAATGTTTAAAAATGTGTTGTTCGCATAAGGGACAACACCAATCGTACTCGGGTTCTGGGCAATTTCCCGCTTGACGACGTCAGAGGTCTGCGTGAAGGCAGCCTGATCAATCAATCCTTCCGAATACAACTTATTCATGTACTGCAATCCCTGCTTCCATTCCGGTTGAATGGCAGCTAATTGCACCTTGTTATCCTTCAGCATGAAATAGTGGTTGCTGGGATCATCGTAAATAAACGCGTTCATTAAAAACGTGGTGATATCCGTTTGAGGTTTTGCTGTTTCAAAAGCGCCTGTTAACGGAATAACCGGCTGTCCATCCTTGTTCGGATTGCCAGTTTTCATGAC